>JANOUM010000150.1:0-7217 GCA_031416855.1 Rhodoferax sp.
GGCATCATCGGGCCCAATGGCGCGGGCAAGTCCACGCTGTTTCGCATGATCTCCGGCCAGCAAAAGCCCGACAGCGGCGAGGTCAAGATCGGCGCCACCGTCAAGATGGCCTTCGTCGACCAGCACCGCGACGACCTGTCCAACGAGAAGACGGTGTGGGAAGACGTCTCGGGCGGCCTGGATATCCTGAACGTGGGCAAATTCCAGATGGCCAGCCGTGCCTACTGCGGCCGCTTCAACTTCAACGGTGCCGACCAGCAAAAGCGTGTCGGCATGTTGTCGGGTGGCGAACGCGGCCGCCTGCACCTGGCCAAGACGCTGATTGCGGGCGGCAATGTACTGATGCTCGACGAACCGTCCAACGACCTCGACGTCGAAACCCTGCGTGCCCTGGAAGACGCATTGCTGGAGTTCGCCGGCTCGCTGATGGTGATCAGCCATGATCGCTGGTTCCTCGACCGCATCGCCACCCACATCCTGGCATGCGAAGGCGACAGCCAGTGGACCTTCTTCAACGGCAACTACCAGGAGTACGAAGCCGACAAGAAACGCCGTCTGGGCGAAGAGGGTGCCAAACCGAAGCGCATGCGCTTCAAGGCTCTCAAGTAGCAGTTGCTTGTTCGCGGGAGCGTCCAGCATGAAAGTCACGGAACCGGAAGACGCACAGCAGTACGCTGACCTGTTCGACGCCACCATCCGGCAGGCGGTCGGAGGGGCCGAGGCCCTCATGGCGCGCCTGGTGGCGCATGTGCGCGCGTCGCTGCGCGAGCTCGAAAGCGACGCGCGCGACCGGCGCGAGCGTGACCGACTGACCCATGCGCGGCGCCAGCTCAACCAGTTCGAATCCGCCGTGTGTACACGTTTCGCCGAGGAACTGCGCAACGCCTTCAACCGCCTGTCTTCGCTGGAGCGGCCAACAGCCGCCCCGGCGGCAGCGCTGCACTTCGAACAGCTCGCGGCGATGGATGCCGAGCAGGTCCGCGAGCATGTCGACGCCGCGCGGTCCCGCCAGACGGTCCAGGCCGTGGCAGACACCGCCTTGGCGGAGCTCAACCGGCTGATCTGCGCCCTGCTGGGGCTCAAGGAAGTCCGGCTCGAGCGCAACCCCCTGCGCCCCACCGTCTATGTGGATGCCGTCACCGCCGCCGTGGCCCATCTGCCGGTGCCCTCGACCACCCGCCAGGCATGGATGTCGATGATGTTCGGTGCGCTCGGCCACGAGCTCGATGTCTACTACCATGACCTGTGCGCCGAATTGCGCGACCGGGGGGTTGGTGCCAGGGCCGGCCTGCTTGCGCCGCCCGCCGCCCGTCCGGCGGCGCGCACCGAGCCTGGCCTGCTGACGCTGGAGAAGTTGCGCCAGTTGCTGGCCCGGGCGCCGAACGCCTCCGTGGCGGCAAGCACCTTGCGTTATGGCCCGGCCGTGTCGGCGGGAAATGGCGAGAGCACCTTTGCCACCCCCGACAGCATGCAGACCGGCTTCAGCCCGACCGTCCCCGCCGCCTTTGAAGCGCTGCGCGACATGCAACAGGTCGAGCAGGTCGAGCACCGCCTGCGGGCGCGCCTGAGCGCGGCAAGCGAGTCCGTGGCCGAGCCGGGGCGCCAGCACGTGCGCGACCAGTTGCGCCAGTCGGCCCATGGGCTGGAGCAATTGCTGGGGCTGGAAGTGGTCGAGATGATGGTCGACAACATCGCGCGCGACCCCCGGCTGCTGGCTCCGATCCAGCGCATCGTCGCCGGTCTGGAACCGGCGCTGCTGCAGTTGGCGCTGGTCGACCCGCGCTTCTTCAGCCACAAGCAGCACCCGGCACGTCGCCTGCTGCATGAAATCACCCATCGCAGCATCGCCTTCGAATCCGAGGATTCCCGCGGTTTCAGCGGGTTCATGGAGCCGCTGCAGGAGGCCGTGGCGCCGCTGGCCAACGGCCTGAGCGCCACCGCGACATCGTTCGAGCTGGCCCTCACGCGTCTGGTGGCGCTGTGGGACGCACCAGATGGCCTGGAGCAGCGCCAGGTGGCGCGCGCCGTCAAGGCGCTGCAGGAGGCCGAACAGCGCAATGCGCTGGCGGCCACCATCGTGGCCGATGTGCTGGGCCGGACCGACCTGGTGCAGGTGCCGCGACCGGTGGTCGATTTCCTGTGCGGGCCCTGGGCCCAGGTGGTCGCGCACGCCCGAATCACCGATCGCACCGGCGCCGTCGATCCTGGCGACTATGCCCACACCATCGAAGAGCTGATCCTGAGCGTGGGGCCGCATCGCGACGCCAGCCAGCCAGCCGCACAGGAGGCGCTGCTGGCGTCCTTGCTGGCCCGCTTGCACGCCGGGCTGGCGAGCATCGATTACCCGGTGGCCGGCAGCAGCGCGTTTTTCGAACTGCTCGATGTCCTGCACCAGCAGGCGCTGGACCCGGCAGCCGAACCGCCGTCGCCAGGGCCGCAAGCGCAGTTCGCCGATACCAGCGTGTTCCCGCATACCGCCGGCGACTCGGTGTGGCTGGCGCCGACCGAAGCCCTGGTATCGGGCTTCATCGACCTCGAGACGCCGGCGCGTCGCGGCGCGCCGGCGACGGCTGTCGACGCGTTCCAGTCCGGCGTATGGGTGACCTTGCTGGCCGAGGACGGCTGGACCCGCACACGCCTGATCTGGGGCAGTCCCAATGCCACGCTGTTGTTGTTCTCGGATGCGCTGGGCTACATGCAGTCGCTGACACGCCGCGCCTGCGAGCAGATGTTCGCCGACGGGCAATTGCGCATCATCTCCGCGGATCCGGTCGAGGACGCGCTCGACGCCGTGGCGCAGGCCGCGATGCGCAACAGCGTCGATATCAGGTTCTGACCAGTTTCTGGCGCACCATCTCGATGTGGTTGCGCAGCGCGTACAACTCGTCGGCGTGCGACAGCGGCACCACCACCCGCCCGACACGCAGCTCCAGCTTGTCGAGTTCCTCCAGCAGTTCCTGGCGGGCCTGTGCATTGGTGTTGTCGCGGCCCTCGATCTCGCGCAGCTGCGCGTACCAGCGGAACACGCGCGAACGAATGCGGAACTCATACAGCGGCGGCACCACCCTGGAAAGCGGCAGCAGCAGGGCGATGATGATGCCCAGCGACAGCCACATGCGTTCGAGCAGGTTGGCCAGCGAGAACGGCAGGTAGCGCTGCAACAGCGGAACGCCGTTGCGGATGGTGCGTTCCGCCTCGCGCGCCAGGGGGTACTCGGCGTTAGCGGCGACCGGGAACTCGTGCGATCGGTTGAACCAGCCGGCGTTGCCATGCAGGCCCAACGCCGCCTGCGAGAACAGCTGCAGGATCGCCGGGTGCACATCCGCACGCGCCAGCAGGGTGGTGGTGGGGGCCACCAGGTGGACGTCGCGCGCGGGCACATCGGCAGCCAGGTCCACCACGCCGCGCGGCAGGGTGACCGGCGCCAGGAACGGCAGGCGCCTCGAATAGGCTTCGTGTTGTGCGAAGTCCATCAGTTTCACGCCCGGGGTCTGCAGCAGCATCTGCACCATCAGCGATTCGGGTGCCGACGCGAACACCAGCGCGTCCAGCTCACCGCCCAGGAACGCGACCGTGGCCGCGGTCTGGTCAAGCTGCGACAGCCGCATGCCAGCGACGTCCAGCCGGTTGAGCTCGAACAGCGCCGTCATCAGGTTGGGCACGCCGCTGCCCGCCGTGCCCACGTTGACACGCAGGCCCTGCAGCTGCCCCAAGGTGGCAAGGGTGTCGGACCCGCCCGCCTTGCGCGCCGCATCGGTGCGGTAGAACAGCCAGACCGGCTCCAGGAACAGGCTGCCGAGGGACAACGGCTTGTCCTCCCCCAGCGCCGCGGTGCCGGCAATGCCGCCCTGGACGAAACCCAGGTCCGCCTTGCCGTCCAGCACCAGTTGGAGGTTGGCCGAGGAGCCTTCGCTGGGCAGCAGCTGTACCTCGATGCCATTGGCGGCCATCGCCTTGCGGTAACGCAGGCCGAACTCGGCGTAGGCGCTTTGGGCCGGGCCGGTGGCCAGGGTCACGCGCCGCGGCGGATGCGGGTCCAGCCACCAGTAGGCGAGCGCCAACAGGGCGAGGGTCAGCAGCACCAGCGGGCCGGCGGACACCAGCAGGTCGCGCAGGGACACCAGCGTGAAACGCAGGGAGAGGGGCACGGCCATGGGCAATTTCGCTGCGTTCAGTCCGGCGCGCGCGCTGCGCCCAGGTCGTGGGCTGACGGCCAGTGGTCGGCGCCGGCCGTCACGCCGCGCGCGGCGCGCACTGCCCGCACCACGGCCCGGGCGGTCACTTCGGCCGCCAGGGTGGACAGGCGCATCATGCCCAGCGCATGCGCCACCTTGGCGGTGCCCAGCGCAAATACGGTGTCGCCATCGGACATCGTGTGCACCGGGTTGATGGCGCGTGCCAGGCCATCGTGCGCGACCTGCGCCAGGCGGTGGGCCTGCGCCTTGGTCAGCACCGCGTCAGTGGCCACCACCCCCAGCGTGGTGTTGGTACCGGCCAGCAGCGGGTTGGGTTGTGCGCCGGCCAGGATCGCGTTGCGGGTGTGCAGCAACGCGCGACCGTCCTCGGTGCGGGCGCCGGCGATCGTCGCGCCCGTGGCCGGGTCGACCACGTCGCCCAGCGCATTGACCGCGACGATCGCGCCCACCGTCACGCCTTCGAGCGTGATCGAGGCGCTGCCGATTCCGCCCTTCATGGCGCGCTGGATCCCGAACAGCTTGCCGACCAGCGCGCCTGCGCCAGCACCCACGTTGCCATCGGCCGGGCGCTGGCGGCTGGCCAGTTGGCAGGCAGCGTAGCCGGCTTCGGCGTCGGGGCGGATGCGCCAGTCGCCCACCGGCAGGTCAAACAACACAGCTGCGGGCACGATGGGAACCAGTCCATACGGCACCTGGTAACCGTGGCCGTGTTCCTCCAGCCAGCGCATCACCCCGGCGGCCGCGTCCAGGCCCCAGGCACTGCCACCGGCCAGCAGCACCGCGTGCACCTTGTCGACCCGGTTGGAGGGGTGCAGCAGGTCGGTCTCGCGGGTGCCCGGCGCTGCGCCGCGCACGTCAACGCCGGCCACGGCGCCGTCCGGGGTGATGATCACGCTGCAGCCGGTGGGACGACGGGTGTCGGTGAAGTGGCCGACCAGGAGGCCCTGGACATCGGTGAGGGAGTCGGCGGGAAGCTCTGCGTGTGCCATTGGTGGGGATTATCTATGGCTGGCAGTTTGACAAAGCCGTTCGAGCCGCCTGACTGCGGGCGTCGCTATCGGTGCCGGTTGTACCCTTGCCGCCTCGGCGGTCATCGGTCTGGCTTATGATCCGCCCATGCGAACCCTGCTGATCATTGTCATGATGGCCCTGGCCCCCTTGCGTGCCTGGGCCGGTGACGTGATGTTGATCGGCATGGTTGCGGCTCCAGTCGCAGTCGCAGTGGCAGCCCAGTCGGCTGCAAGGTCTGCGCCGGCGCTGGCGGCGGCGCGTGGTGCCGGGCAGCTCGGGGTGGGCGCCACCACACATGCCGATTGTCTGGGCCATGGCGCCACCGCGGCGGCGGCGGCACTGCTCCTGGCTGCGTCGCAAGACGATGTCGCGTCAACCCATTGCCCGACCTGCAGCTTTTGCCAGGTCTGCTCGTCGCCAGGGCTGGCCATGATGGCCAACCAGAGCGGATCGCTTGGTTTTGCCCACGCGGTACCGCTGTCCGGCGGCACCCATTTCACCAGCGCAGAACACGCGCCCGGCCTCAAACCGCCCATTTCCTGACTCCCAAGCCCGAAGTACGTCCGTAGTCGGCTGGCGCATGCCAGTCGGCGACGGTGTTTCCTCACTCCTGGAGTCCTGTCGTGTTTATTCGTGATGCCATTCTGGCGGGCCTGCTGGTCCCGCTATCGGTGAGCGGCCCTGCCGCGCTTGCCCAAACGCCCCCCCCACCTGCCCGGTCCGCGCCGGACGCGACAGTCGCGCGTGCCGACCAGGCCGTCGTCGATCCGGCGGCACCCGTGCCTGCGGTGTTGTACCGCTCGGTATTCGTGGACACGCCTGCGGGCGTCGAAACCGAAGAATCAGACTGGAAAAGGGCCAATGCCGAGGTCGGCCAGTTCAAGCGCGGCCATGTCGACATCTTGCAGTGGGAAAACCGCAAGGAGGCCAAACCATGACGACGCATTACGCTCAAACGGGCGTGGGGCTGGCCCTCGTGGTGTTGCTGGCGGGCTGCGCCACCGTGTCGCCGGATGGCGGCGTGGGTGATGTGCAGACGCTGGTGCAGGGCCGGACGCTGGCGGCCCAACCCACACTGGCGCGCAAGCCGTCGGCGCAGAGCGATCAGGCGATTGCGGACCTGCTGGCGCAACCGGTCGCTGAAGAGGCGGCCGTGCGCATTGCGCTGCTCAACAACCCGGGCCTGCAGTCCTCGTTGGCCACGCTGGGCATCAGTGATGCCGACCGGGTGCAGGCCGGCCGCCTGCCCAATCCGCATTTTTCGCTGGGGCGTTTCATCGAAGGCGACAAGGTGGAGATCGAGCGCATCCTGACGTTCAATGTGGTGGGGCTGCTGGCGCTGCCGTGGCGTGCACAGTGGGCCGGGCGGCAAACCGAACTGGCCAAACTGACGGCGGCGCAGGACGTGGTGAGGGTGGCCGCCGACACCCGCAAGGCGTGGATCCACGCCGTCGCGGCGCAGCAGACGGCGCGTTACATGCGCGACGTCAAGGAGTCGGCGGAAGCTGGCGCCGAGTTGGCGCGTCGTCTGGCGCGGGTCGGCAACTGGAGCCGCCTGAACCAGGCGCGCGAGCAGAGTTTCCTGGCCGACGCCACGGTGCAACTGGCGCGCTCCGAACAGGCGGCTTTCTCTGCCCGCGAGCAACTGACCCGGATGATGGGCCTGTGGGGCACGCAGACCAGCTACCGGCTGCCCGAGCGGCTGCCCGACCTGCCCCAGGGCCCGCGCGTGATCGCCGACGTGGAGGCACAGGCCATCACGCAACGGCTGGACGTGCGCAGCGCCACCCAGGAAGCCGCCTATGTGGCGGATTCACTCGGCCTGGTCCGGGCCAGCGGTTTCATCGACGCGCTCGATGTGGGTTTCACGCGGGCCACCACGTTCGACAACGCCGCCGGCACGCGGGAGATCCGGCGCGGTATCGAGGTCGAACTGCCGCTGCCCATCTTCGACTGGGGCCAGGCGCGCAATGCGCGGTCGCAGGCGGTGTACATGCAGTCGGTGGCCCG
>JANOUM010000151.1:0-5752 GCA_031416855.1 Rhodoferax sp.
GAAGTCGGATGGTGATGTTGTTCCTTGCGCGTGGTGATCACGAGGTCCTGCGGAGGTGGCAATCGTCCGAATGGACTGGGCCATGGCGTGCGTGCCGGGCCAGGCACGGGGTTCAGATGGCGATCGTCATGCCACCGTCGACCACCAGCACCTGCCCGGTCATGAAGGCCGAGGCCTCGCTGGCCAGGAACACCGCGGTACCGGCGAGGTCCTGCGGCGTGCCCCAGCGTTTCATCGGGGTGCGGTTGCGGATCCATTCATACCGCGCAGGGTCGGCACGGAAACCGGTGTTGATGTCGGTGGCTATATAGCCTGGTGCGATGCAGTTGACGGTCACGCCGCGGGTGGCCACTTCGGCCGCCAGGCCGCGGGTCAACCCCTCCAGGCCGGCCTTGGCGGTGATGTAGGCGGTATTGGTGCCGCGGCCGATGCGCGCGTTGACCGAAGAGATCATCAGCACCCGGCCCCAGCCGCGTTGCACCATGCCGGCCGCCGCCTTGCGCGACAGTCGAAAGCAGGCGTCCAACGCCACGTCCATCGAGATGCGCCAGTCGTGGTCCGTGATATCGAAGAAGTCGCGTGGCACACCGAAGGCGGCGTTGTTGACGAGAATGTCGAGCGCACCGAATCGCGCGGTGATGTCGTCGATGACGGCATCGGCTGCGGCGCGGTCACACACGTCGAAGGCCGCCACGGCCGCCCTGCCGCCAGCAGCGCTTATCTCCGCGCGCCCAGCCTCCAGCGTGGCGGGATCACGACCGTTGAGCACCACCAGAGCACCGGCTTGCGCCAGCCCCTTCGCCATCGCAAGTCCCAGGCCGCGGGATGCACCGGTGATCAGGGGTCTTTGGGGTCAGGTCTTGCCTTTTGCCTTATTGGCAAACTACGGATTCATCGGCGAAAAGGGCAAAAGGCAAGACCTGACCCCGCCCTTCAGCCCCCCATGTACAGGCCACCGGTCACCAGGATCGCCTCACCGGTGATGAAGCTGGCCGCATCGCTGCACAGGAACGCGATCAGGCTGGCGACCTCGTCGGGCCGCCCGAGGCGCTTGAGGGGGGTGTTGGCGATCACCTCGTCGCGCCTGGTGACCAGGGCACGGGCCACCATTGGTGTGTCGATCACGCCGGGCGAGACTGCGTTGGCGCGGATGGCGGGACCGAGTTCGCGCGCCAAGGTGCGGGTGAAGGAGATGATCGCTCCCTTGGTGGCGCCGTAATGCGCGTGTTCCACGCCGCCTCCGGTGTGCCCGGCCTGCGATGCCAGGGTCACGATCGCGCCACCCGGGCGCATGACGGCAATCGCCTGGCGCACTAGATAGAACACGCCGTTGAGGTTGACTGCGATGGTCTTCTCCCATTGCGCATCGGTCATGGATCGGACCCACTGGTCCTCGTAGATGGCTGCTGCCGGCACCAGGAAATCGAGCCGGCCGAACTGGCGCATGCAGTTATCAATCAGGGCCTGCGCGTCATCCGACCGGCTTGCGTCGTAACGCATTGCCAGCACGCGCTCGCCACTCGGGTCCAGTGTGCGTGCGACGTCGGCCGCAGCGGACGCATCGATGTCACCGATCATCACGCGCGCACCACAGGCGTGGAAATAGTGGGCAGTGGCGCTGCCGATCCCGCCACCACCTCCGGTGACCAGCAATACCTTGTCGGTGAAATCGAATGTAGCCATGGGGTCGCTTGCGCCGGATCTGCCGAGGGGCGGTCTGCCGGGCCGTCAGGCCGCGAACAGCGCCGACGCGTCCGGCGTGTAACGTGCCACCTTCTGCGGGTCGAGCTCCACGCCCAGACCGGGGCGGTCGGGGATGTTCAGGTAGCCGTCACCATCGAGTGAGAACGGCTCACGCAGGATGCCATCCACATACGGGCTGCCGCCGATGAACTCCACCAGGTCGGTGTCGGGGAAAGCGCTGGCCAGTTGCAGGTCGGCGGCCAAGCCCAGGGCGGTGTTCCAGCCGTGCCCGATGTATTTCACGCCGAAGTCATGCGCCATCCAGGCAATGCGGCGCTGCTCGCTGATGCCGCCCACCTTGGTCACGTCGGGCTGCACGATGTCGAACGCGCCACGCACCAGCCAGGGCTGGAAGGCTTGGCGGCGGGTCAGCACCTCGCCGCCGGCGATCGGCACCGGGCTGGCGCGGCGCAGGTGGCAGAAGTCGTCTATGGCATCGGGCTTGAGCGCCTCCTCGAACCAGCCCACGTGGTAGCGGGCCAGCATGTCGGCCGTGCGCAGGGCCCACTTCAGGCCGTGCGGCCAGTGGGCGTCGCTGGCACCGGCGTCCACGAACAGTTGCGTGTCGGGCCCGGCGGCGTCGCGCGCGGCGCGCACGATGTCCTCGTCCAGCCGGGTGTTCATGGCGCGTCCGAACGGGCCCCAGCCGATCTTGAAGGCGCGAAAGCCCTGCCCGCGGAAACGCGTGATCACCTCGAACATCGCCTTGGGCTCTTCCATCAGCACCGAGCAGTACGGTTGCACACGCGTGCGGTAGCTGCCGCCCAGCAGACGGCCCACCGGCATGCGTGTGGCTTTGCCCAGGATATCCCACAGGGCGATGTCGATGCCGCTGATCGCGTGCGTCAGGCTGCCGCCGCGACCCATCCAGAAAGTGTTCTGGTGCAGCTTTTCCGTCACCCGTTCAGGCTCCAGTGCGTTTTCGCCCAAAAACAGCGGCTCCAGCACCTTGAGCGCCGCCTGTACCAGACGGCCGTCGGTGAACACGCTGCCATAACCGGTGATGCCGGCATCGGTGTGCACCGCGATCAGCGCATGGATCGAATCTTCGGGTTTGATCTCGGCCGACCAGCCGCCCTTGGGGCTTTCGCCGATCAGCGGCACCGAGGTGATGGCGCGGATCTTGACGGCGTTCAGGGCGCTGGTGCTGCTGGGCTGGGCATTGGGCATGGCGGAGTCAGCCTTCGGTCAGGACTTGTGTGCGGCCACCGCCACTTCCGAGCGGCGCCGGGCGATGATGTTCTCCAGATCGACCTTGTGGATCTCGACGTCGATGTGGTCGTTGATGGCGTGCGCCATGTCGGCAGTGTCGCCGGAGGCGAACACCCGCATCAGCGTGCGGTGCTCCTCGACGATGTCGGCCATCGGTTTGCCCAATGCCGACAGGCCGAAGATGATGGTCATCTGGCGCGCCAGCATCTCCCACATGCCGCTTAGCACCGCATTGCCGGCAAAGCCGCAGAAGCTGCGGTGAAAGCTGGTGTCGGCGGTCGCAAAACCGAACACATCGTTGCGTTCGGCCATGGTTTCCATGTCCTTGACGATTTGCTCCAACTCGCCGAGGTGGGCGGTGTTGTTCTGGCCCTGGCGGATTGCGCTGGCACCGGCGGTGGTCTCCAGGGCGACGCGGACTTCAATCAGATGGTCGATGCGCTCGGGCGTCACAGGTGTCAGGCGGATGCCCTTGTAAGGCTCGTTGATCACGACACCCTGGCTCTCCAGCACCCGCAAGGCCTCGCGCACTGGCACCCGGCTGACGCCAAGCTGGGTGGCAAGTTCGGTTTCGACGATGCGGTCACCGGGCAGAATCAGCCCTTCGGAGGCACCAGCCACCAGGGCGTCGATGACCTGGTGCACCAGGGTACGCGGCAGAAGCTTGAGGAAGGCCGGAGGCACCGCTGAGCGCGCCTGTTCCACCAGATGAAGCGATTTGCCGTTTGCCTTTCCCATGTGCGCATTGTATACAGTTAAATAATATGCCGAACACAACATGAGCAGCTGTGTTGTGACGCGGTGCAGCAAACCAACCCGCCACCAGGAGTAGACCATGACTTCCCAACCCATCCACGAGATCCGTTGCCTCTGGGACCAGAAGTTGCCGATGCGCGACGGCATTGTGCTGTCCGCCGACATCTACCTGCCGCAGGCGACGGGGCCCTTTCCCACGCTGCTGCTGCGCACACCCTATGAGAGCACCCGCGACGGCCACATTGACTGGGCCGCCTGGTGGGCCCGGCGCGGTTATGCCGTGGTGGTGGAGGACAACCGCGGCAAGTTCGAATCGCAAGGCGTGTTCTACCCCTACCGCGACGACGGGCCGGACGGGCACGACACGCTGGCGTGGATCGCCGCCCAGGCCTGGTGCAGCGGCAAGATCGGCACCAGCGGGCGCTCCTACGGCGGTCTGTTCCAGTGGCAACTCGCGCCGCACCGCAGCCCGCACCTGACGGCGATGGCGCCGCAGGTCATCATGGGTGACTATTTTGCCGACTACCACCACACCGGCGGGGCGGTGCAGTGGGCCATCACGCTGATGGCGGCGATCACCTTTGCCACCAACGTGGCGTTCGCCCAGCGTGGCTGCGCGCACCTGTTCGGCAACCAGAAGTTCTACCGAACCTTGCCGCTGATCGATGCCGACATCGCCGCGATCGGCCGGGAGATCCCCTATTTCCGCGACTGGTTGCGCCACTCGGAGGACGACGCCTACTGGCAGGCCATCAGCACCGAGAACAAGCTCGACCAGATCGATGTGCCCGTCTACCAGCAGTGCGGCTGGTACGACGCCTACACCGCAGCGGGTTTCCGCATGTGGAATGGTCTGCGCCAGCGCGGCTACTCCGACAAGGCGCGCCGCAACCAGAAGATCTACGTCGTGCCGTGGACGCACCACATTCCAGAAGGCTCGCGCCTGGGCGACATCGATTTCGGGCCGAACGCGTATGTCGACCTCAATGCCGAAGACCTGCGCTGGTTCGACCACTGGCTCAAGGGTATCGACAACGGCATCATGGACGAAGCACCGATCCGCCTGTTCGTGATGGGCCGCAATGTCTGGCGTGGCGAACACGAGTGGCCGCTGGCTCGCACCGTGTTCACGCCGTATTACCTGCACAGCGCGGGCCACGCCAACTCGCTGCACGGCGATGGGCGCTTGTCGGTGCTGCCGCCCGGGGACGGGGCCACCGACCGCTTTGAGTACGACCCCGACAATCCCGTGCCCACGCTGGGTGGCAACAACACCACCTGGACCCAAATGAAATTTGCCGTCGACCAAGTCCTGCCGGGCCCGATCGACCAGCGGCCGGTGGAGCGGCGCGACGACGTGCTGGTCTACACCGGCGCGGTCCTGGCCCAGGACCTGGAGGTGACGGGGCCGCTCGAGGTGGTGCTGTACGCCAGCTCGTCGGCGCCAGACACCGACTTCACCGCCAAGCTGGTGGATGTGCACCCGGGCGGGCAGGCGATCCATATTGCCGAGGGCATCCTGCGCGCACGGTATCGCCACGGGTATGACAGGCAGCAGTTGCTGGCGCCGGGGGAAGTCGCCTCCTACCGGATCGAACTGGCGCCCACCAGCAATGTGTTCCTGGCCGGCCATCGGCTGCGGGTGGAGATCTCCAGCAGCAACTTCCCGCGTTTCAACCGCAACCTGAACACCGGCGAGGACGTGGCCACCGGCACGCGCTGGCAGGTGGCGCAACAGTCGGTGTTCCACGACAGTGTGCGGGCATCGCACATCGTTTTGCCCGTGATCCCGCCAACGGCAGCATGACACCTCCTGGCGCAATACTGTTCGGTTTGTCATGCGGGCTTCATTGGCTGTCATCCCGGACCTGCTCCGGGATCCATGGATTGCGGGTCAGGCCCGCAATGAGTGCGCCCGTGAAGGCGCGACATTTGCACAGTGAAAGTCTGTGCCAGGGTAAGCCAAGGCCCTGTAGCTGAAAGTAACTGCGTCGCTGCGAGGCGGGGTGGAGAGCAACTGGAGGCGAACTGGCGGTGCGCA
>JANOUM010000152.1:0-2606 GCA_031416855.1 Rhodoferax sp.
AGCGTCGTCAGGTTGCACCGCACCATATTCTTGCGCGGGTAAGCCCTGATTCCATTGCCAGCACCGCTACCGTAAAGTCGCGCCACTCACGGCAGGAACACCGCCTGCCCCCTGAGGACCCTGGAGACAATCAAGATCGACGCAGTGCGCAAACGCAGCTGTGCCGGCATAAAAAACGCACAGGCGCTGGCGACCCCGGCGCCTGTGCGTTTTCAGGCTCAACAGGTTTCAGGGTACCGGTGGCCACGGCACTTTGCTGGCCAGGCGCGGCTTGCCGATCGGAGCCGACGCCTCGCCTTTGCGCATGGCGGCCATGTCTTCATCGCTCGGGTAATGGCCCAGCAACCAGTAGTCGAACACGCGTCGCGTGATCGGCGCCGCACTGGCCGCGCCAAAACCCGCGTTTTCGACCACGACGGCCAGCACGATCTTCGGGTCATCCGCCGGTGCATAGGCCACGTAGAGGGCGTGGTCGCGCTGGTGCTCCTCCATCTTCGAGGCGTTGTATTTCTCCTTGGCGGCGATACCCACAGCCTGGGCGGTTCCGGTCTTGCCGCCGGATAGGTAACCGGCCCCGGCGAACACACGCGCAGACGTGCCGTCCTGGGTGACGCTGACCATGGCACGGCGTACCACCTCCATGTTCTCGGGCTTGAAACCAAGGTCGACCGGCGCAGCGGCGACCACGCGGGCGGTCTGGCGCGTCACGGCGTCCTGCGTGGCAATCACGAGTTGCGGCTTGCGTTTGACGCCGTTGTTGACAAGGATCGCTGTGGCTTGCGCCAGCTGCAGCATGGTGAAGGTGTTGTATCCCTGCCCGATTCCGAGCGAAATGGTCTCGCCGGCAAACCACTTCTTCTGCTCCGGCTTCTTGTAGTAATTGCGTTTCCACTCCTGGCTCGGCAACAAGCCGCGCGACTCACCCAGAATGTCGATGCCGGTGATCTGCCCGAAACCGAGCGGCTTCATGAAGTCGTGGATCGTGTCCACACCCATATCGTTGGCCAGGGAATAGAAGTAGACATTGCTCGATTTCGCGATCGCAGCGTGCATGTCCACCGGACCCAGCCCGGCGTCACCATGGCTGCGGAACTGGTGGCCGGCGAACATCCAGGAGCCGTTGTCCTGGATCACCGTCCCGGCAGCACGCTTGCCAGTCTGCAGCGCCGCCAACGCCATGAACGGTTTGTAGGTCGAGCCAGGGGGGTAAGTACCACGCAAGGCCCGGTTCAGCAGCGGCTTGTCGATCGACTCGTTGAGCGTCTGCCAGCTCTCCAGGTCAATGCCGTCGACGAACAGGTTCGGATCGAAGGTCGGCTTGCTCACGAATGCCAGCACCTCGCCGGTCTTGGGGTCCAGTGCCACCAACGCACCGCGCCGGCCGCCATACAGGTCCTCGACGAGTTTTTGCAGCTTGATATCGATCGACAAGGTCACCGTATCGCCCGGTGTGGAGGGGTTGCTGGCCAGCTTGCGCACGGCACGTCCTCCTGCGGAGGTTTCAACCGAGTCCACACCCGTCGTTCCGTGCAATTGGGGCTCGAAGCTCTGCTCCACACCCAGCTTGCCGATGTATTCGGTGCCACGGTAATTGGCTTCGGCGTCGGACTCCTCCAGACGGTCCTTTTCGGCCTTGTTGATGCGGCCGATGTACCCGATGACGTGGCTCGCGAGTTCGCCGAACGGGTAATTCCGGAACAAGCGCGCCTTGATCTCGACGCCCGGGAACCGAAAGCGCTGTGCGGCGAACCGCGCAACCTCTTGCTCGCTGAGCTTGGTCCGGATCGGCAGTGATTCGAAGCTGCGCGATTCCTCCATCAGCTTCTTGAAGCGACGCCGGTCGCGCGTCGAGATCTCCACCACCTGCGCCAGCTCGTCTATCGTCTGCTCCATGGCCGGCACCTTGGAAGGCGTGACCTCCAGTGTGTATGCCGAGTAGTTGGTCGCCAGCACCACGCCATTGCGGTCCAGGATCAATCCGCGATTGGGCACGATCGGAACCACTGCGGTGCGGTTGTTCTCGGCCTGGGCCTTGAGATCCTCGTGCCGCAACACCTGCAGCACCACCAGCCGACTCACCAACAGGCTCATACCGAGCAGCACCACGATGCTGATCACCAGCACCCGCATGCGAAAGCGGGCCAAATCGGCTTCGACGTTGCGCAGTTCGGTCATAACGGCCGGTTGGCGTCAGGGTCTGGCGCACGCCGCTGCGGCACCAGCAGCAGCACGCTGACCACCGGCCACAACAGGGACTCGATAACGGGGGCCAGCAGCAGGGAGAAGCCGGGAAACACACCACCACCCAACATTTGCGCCGTCAACACTATGCCCTCGCAGGCGATGAACAGGGGCAACACCTGTGCCGCCTGCAAGGGCACGCTGAACCACAACAATCGGCGGTGGATGGCGATGGCCAGAAAACTCAGCACCGCATACGACAGGGCGTGGGCGCCGAGCAGTCCGCCCTGGTGGACATCCATGGACAGGCCAAACACGAAGGCCACCCCGATGCCCACCCGCAACGGCTGGTGGACGCTCCAGAACAGCAATACCAGAGCAAGCACATCCGGCGTCCAGGCCGCGCGGCCCCACAGGCCCATGTT
>JANOUM010000153.1:0-1601 GCA_031416855.1 Rhodoferax sp.
GCGGAACGGCGGACCGCAACCAAAAAATCATCTTAGCACCCGCCGCCCGGACGGCTCCCGGCCCGGGACGCGCTACTTTTTGCGATTACGCAAGGGCCCGATGGTTTTTCGTAACAACAGTTCGGAGTGGCCGGCCACCAGGAAATCCGCCAGTTCACCCACCTGCTGGTACCCGAGCCGGGAGTAGAACCTGTGCGCCGCAGGGTTGAAGGAGGATACGCACAGGAACACGTTGGGGTGGTCGCGGAAGATCCGCTGCTCGGCAAAGGCCACCAGTTCGGCGCCACGGCCGCTGCCGCGAAACTGCGGCGCCACGCCGATGGTCTGGATATAGCCGGCAAAGGTGCCGTGCAGGTTCAGCAGCAAGAACCCGACGAACTGCCCGTCCACATGCGCCACATAACGCTCGCGACCGGGCAGGCGCACGGTGCACAACAAGTCCTCGAAGCTGTAACCCAGGGTCAACCAGGGGTCGGACGCCACCATCAGTGCCGCGCAGTCGCGCTCCCGGGCCTCGCCATCAAGCGGCGTGACATGCATGGCCGGGACGAGCTGCGTGTGACTCACAAGGACTCGACCACCCAGTCGTGCAGTTGCGGACGCAACGCCAGGAAGGCCTTGTTCTCGCGCCCGCCGTAGACCCGGTTGCTCAGGATCACCACCAGCAAATCGCGTTCGGGGTCGTACCACAGCGACGTACCGGTGAAACCGGTGTGTCCGATGGAGCGGGTCGAAAAGTGCCTGCCGCAGCTCGCACCCTGGGGCGACGGCAGCATGAAACCCAGGGCCCAATCACCGGTTTCAAGCGTTGTGGCGCGTTGGGCAAACCGCTGCGCGGTGTCGCAGCGCACCAGGGCGCCAGGCACACCCAGCAGCTGTGCACGCAGTTGCAGACCGTAACCGGCCAGGTCGTCGATGCTGCCGAACAGCCCGGCATGGGTGGACACGCCGCCGAACGACCAGGTGTTGTCGTCGTGCACCTCGCCCTGCAGCCGCTTGTGACGCCAGGGGCACAGCTCGGTGGCAGCGTACTGGTCGCGCGGATGCACGGGCAGGTTGTCGGCATGAAAGTCAAGGTTGCTGCAGGGGTAGGTGCGCAACTTCAACTCCCGCCAGATCTGCAGCAGGTTCTTTTGATACATCGCTTCCAGCAGGAAGCCCAGCAACATGTATCCCAGGTCGGAATACACCGCCTTGCCGGTCGGATTGCATGGGGCGGCCTGCAATTGTGCATACAGCCAGCGCCGCCGCTCCAGCCAGGGCCGGCGCAGGTCCACCGACTGGTGAAACGGCATCCACCATTCGATGCCGGAGGTATGCGTGAGCAATTCGGTAATGCGGGTCCGCGGGTGGGTGAAGTCGCTCAGGATGTCGCCCACCGTGGTGTCAAGCCGCCACACAGCCTGGTCGAAGGCCTGCATCAGCGCCTGCTGGGTGAAGACAATCTTGGTCAGCGACGCCAGATCATAGAACCGCCGGGTGTCGCCGACCTGCAGGTCGCACACCAGCGCCCCGCCGCTGTAGGCGCGCAGCACCACGGCCGGGGTAACATCGATGATCGCGGCCCCGATGCGAGGCGCCAAGTCCCTTTCCCGGCTCGA
>JANOUM010000154.1:0-2572 GCA_031416855.1 Rhodoferax sp.
CATGGCCGAGATGGCCCGGCTGGTAGGCCAGCGGCAGTGGGCGGTGGGCGAAGCTTTTAGCCTGGGCGACATTGCCGTCGGCACCGCAGCAGGCTACGTGTCACTGCGGTATCAGGACCTGCCCTGGCGCACGCTGCACCCGGATCTGGCCCTGTTCATTGACCGGCTGGCGCAGCGGGCATCGTTCAAGGATTCGGTGCCGGTGGCGCAGTTGATTGCTGACAAGGTGGTGTGAGAGGTGTGGACTGCCTGCGCTTTGCGACCCTGGTCAACTATGCTATTACTGTAATAGCTTATTATGTATATTTCACGAGAGCTACAGGCACTTTTGATGCCTAAATATGCGGAAAAGTGTGGTTTGGGGAATATTTTGACGCTGCGGGTAAAGGCAGCATCATTCGACATGTCCCTGAATCATCTGCACCAGCGGCTTCGGTGATCCCAGCGCCGTTCACCTGCGGTGGAATCGAAAAAGACATTTCCAGAGAGTTGATGCCTCACAGCCGGACTTGTCCAACAACCGGTTCAGATCGTGGCTTCGCACGATCGAACCTCATTCGTCGGGCATCTTCTGCCTTAGCGCGCCCATATCTGCCAGGCAATGAATGCTTGGGCGAAGAAGCCGACCGTGAACGCCAAGGTTCGCACCCAGGCGATGGCCAAGGTGTAGGACAGCACGTGTACGACGCGAGCCCAGAAGTAGACGATGCAGGCCGTCGCTACGGCTGTACTCGTGACGCCCAGTGCGTGCGCCGCAAGGACCAAGGTCGCAAAGACAACCAAATTTTCTACGCCGTTGGCGTGTGCCTTCATCAGGCGCTGCGCCCAGGGCGATTGTGGTTTCGGATTCTCTGGGTACCCAACGGCGTCGAGGAGGCCACGCACCGCCACCCGGTCAAGAATGTACGGTACCCATAAGAGTCCGGTCAAAGCGGCAACGTAGGTGAGGTACAAGATTTCCGTCTTCATGGTTTTCTCCTTCCAGGTGAGCAACTGCAGGGCTAGTAATTGAACATGCGGTCGTGATCAAGGGCGAGCTTCACCAGCACGTTTGGCATGGCAAACTCTGCGGGCTTTCCAGCAAGATCGGACTCCGTCACGCCGCGACTCTTTGCCGACATTCCTGAGACGTAGAACTTGACACCCCCTGCACAAAGTGCATCGAAATGCTCACGAAGCCGCCCTGTTCCGAGACCGACCAAGGAGTCGAGAACGGCATCTCGAATGAGTTGAGCGCCGTCGCCGGCGAGAAATATTGACACCGTATGACCCTCATCCAGGGCCGCTTTGGCGACCAGCAGTGCCAAGGCGGCCCGCGTCGGATTCTCGGGGCCGTGGGTCGCATGCACGAGGATCTTTGCCATCTGGAACTCCTTGGTTGGTTGCACGTCGCATCGTAAACGCCGTCGCACCCCCGTGTCAATTTCACGCAGAGGGCTCAATACTTCGGCAAGTCTCCGGCGCTGTGGCTAGAACATCGTGTTCGCATTCGCAGGCTCAAGTGGGATGACCTGCAGGACATCCCAGTGCTCCACGATCTTCCCGGATTCGTCGAATCTGAAAATGTCGATGCCGGCCCATTCCTTGTCTTTGTACGTAGGCCAAGTCTGCTTGCAGTGCAGGATGACCAGGCCTCCCTCTGCGATAGCGCGCTTGAACTCGACGTGCTTCCCCGGGTACTGCCTAGCCATGCGTTTGAAGTGGAGTCATTCGAATCGCGACTCTCTCCAACCGCAGCCATCAATGGATTCGATGTTGCCCCATGAATGCTCGTTCAGTACGCATATTTGGCGACCATCGCCTCATTCCATTCGATCCCATTGCCCGGCCGGTCTGGAACGACTGCGTGACCGTCGACAACTTCGAACGGCTGCGCAATGATGGGGTTGCCCCAGTCGCGCCATTCGAGCCAGTCTGCGGTCTCGGTCGCGCGCAGCAGGTGCGCGGACACCTCGGGATACAGATGGCTCGACATCGGATGGCCGGCCGCGCTCGCGATTGCCGCCGCGCGCATCCAGCCGGTAACGCCACCGATTCGCATCAGATCCGGCATGTAAAGATCAGCCGCCTTAGCCTGCACCGCGTCGAAGAAGGAGCGCGGTCCGTAGATGTTCTCGCCGATCTGCACGGGCGTCTTCAGCTCACGCGCCAACTGCGCGCTTTGCGCGTAGTTGTCAAATACCACCGGCTCCTCGAACCAGTACAGCCCCTGGTCATCCAACGCGTGGCAGCGCCAGATCGCCTCCTGCAGCGTCTGTCCCTGGTTGAAGTCGCACATCAGATGCATGTCTTTGCCGATTGCCTCACGCACCAACGCCAGAGCCTTCAGATCGTCGGCGAGCTTCGGGCGCCCAAGACGGATCTTGATCGCGCTGAAGTTGCCCTCTTCAACCAGTTCCGCAGCTTCCTTCGCGAGCTTGTCTACCGGCAACAGCCACAGCCCATTCGTGTTGTAGGTGCGTACCTTGCCGACGCTGCCGCCAAGCAACTCTGCGAGCGGCAGCCCGGCTGCTTTCGCGAGCGCATCCCAGATTGCCATGTCCAGTCCTGCGGCGGCGATTACGCTCACTCC
>JANOUM010000155.1:0-1855 GCA_031416855.1 Rhodoferax sp.
GCGCATCGGCGCGCTCTGATGACCCGCAACCCCGCACCACTTGTTTTGCGATGAACCGATCGTTGGTCACCCTGGAGGACATGGCGGCATTCCTGCTGCGGGAATTTCCGCAGAACAAATGCACTGTGGAGGCCTTGGGCCCTGGGTCCGCCACCATCCGGCACCGCATTGGCGTGGCCGAGTTGCGGCCCGGCGGCACGGTGTCGGGGCCGGTGATGATGACGGTGGCCGACGTGGCGCTGTACGTGGCGATATTGGCTGATATCGGCCTGCTGGCGCTGACCGTCACCACCAGCCTGTCGATCAACTTCTTTCGCAAGCCCAGCGCCGACCTCGACATCCTGGGCGTCTGCACACTGATGAAGCGCGGCAAGTCGCTGGCGGTGGGCGAGGTGACGATCTATTCGGAAGGGATCGCCGAGCCTGTGGCGCATGCGGTGGGGACGTATTCGATCCCGCGGGGGCGCTGAGCCAGCACGCCCCTGCCCGGGCCTGCTGCTACCACACCGGGCAGCCGCGGCGGTGATCGCCCGAACCGGTCAGGCTGGCGGCCGGACCCGATCCAGTCCATCGACATCCCGCGCCGAAATGCAGATGCTGGCCAACGTGCGCTCCTCCTCATAGGGCCAGGGCCGGCCGCGGTGCAGAGTGGCGCGTTCGTCCCACACCAGCACATCCCCAAGTTGCCAGCCGTGCGTGTACACCGCCTCGGGGCGGGTGGCGAACGCGACGGCCGCGTCGATCAGGGCCTGCGCCTCATCCGGCGGCAGGTGGTCCACCGCAAATGCGTGCGAGGCGATATACAGCGCCTCCAGCCCGTTGTGCGGATTGGGCCACACGGCGCGCCAGTACTGGTCGGCCCAACGCGTGATGCGCTGCTGCTGCGCGAGCTCCGCAGAGATGCGCGCCCTGGAATGCGCCAGGCGATGGCCGAGCACCGCATGGCGCAGGCGGGCCTTGAGCGGCGCGGGCATGTCGCGCCACGCGGCGCGCGTGGACACCAGCTCCGTCTCGCCGCCAAAGCTGCTCAGCACCCGCGCCGCCAGGATATTGGCCAGCGCCGGCACTGGCAGGAAGGTGCTGTCGGTATGCCAAAGCTGGTTGCCCATCAGGTTCAGCGTCAACATGTCGTCGGCCGGCGCAATCGACTGGTCGGCGCGCAGGTTGCTGACGTTGTCGAGTTGCGGTTGCGGTCCGTTCCTGCCCATCGAGCGGTCTTCGATCGGGCCCCACAAGGCGCCAAACGCCAGGTGCGCCTCGTCGTCGAACAATTGCCCGCGAAACAGCAACAGCGAATGCTCCTCGAATGCCGAACGCAGCGCCGGGTAGGCACCCTGCGCCGTCACCGTGCGCAGATCGACGCCGTGAACCTCCACGCCGAACATCGGATGCAAAGCGGAAAAGTGCATGTGTGAATCTCGTTGACTGTACCGGCGCGGATGGTAGCGCAGCGCTGGGCTGCAGGCATCGGGCTGGTCACCAACGCCGATTTCATGTGGCAGTACCTGCCCGCCACGCGTCTGCCTGGTGTTGCAGTCGCAGGCGCTCGGTGGCGACACCCTGACCCACCGGCGTCGGGCGCAACAGGCACGGAGCCACACCTAAGAACCCGCCCCGGCCCGGCCCCGGCCAGTCTCAGCTCAGCCCCGCTCCTTCAATCGCATCGTCAGCCCCACCGGATTCATCGTGAACGCCATGCGCTCCCGCGCCGGCCCGCCATCGGGCGTGTCCACCGCCACGATGTCGAAACTGACCAGCAGCATCGCCATGGCGACCTTCATCTCCAGCAGCGCCAGATATCGCCCCGGGCACATGCGCGGCCCGGAGCCGAAGGGCATGGCGGAGCGTTTGGCCG
>JANOUM010000156.1:0-2556 GCA_031416855.1 Rhodoferax sp.
CCCTGATCGAGATGTTCCAAAGCGCCTCCGCCAAGCAGGGCGCGCAGCTGAAAAAGGCGGCGGGCGACGCCACCCTGGCAGCGCTGCAGGGCCGTGAACTGAGCCTGAAGAACATCCGCGGCGCGCTTACGCAGGTGGCCGAAGCCGCCAGCGCTGGCGTGGCGAAGAACCTGACGGCTGGCATTGACCCCGAAGCACTGCTCGACAAGGCCGTCGCCGGCATGGACGAGGCCCTGCTGAAGGCGGTGGAAGCCAACCGCACCGCACTGAGCACGCTGATGGCGCAGGGCGCTGACATGCGCGACAAGCACCTGCAGAAGGCGCTCGGGGACCTGGACAAGATGGAAGACAGCATGTTCGCCGCCATGAAGAAGGCGGCAGCCGGCGCCGGTGCGCCGATGGCCGGCGCCTGGGGTGGTGTGCTGGAGAAGATGCAAGCCGGCGGCACGCTGTCGGGCGCGCAGGCGGCCAACACCGCCGAGCAACTGGCCGAGCAGATGCAAACGGCCCTGCGCAGCAGCCGCGCCGCGTCGATGAAGGCCGCGCAGGCGCTGGCCGAGAGCTACACCGCGATGGTCAGCGGTGTGCTGATCGGTATGAGCGAAGCGCTGCAGTCGGGGGGTGCGGCGGCGAAGAAGGCGAAGGGGAAGTAGGGTTAGGGTTAACGGCGGGAGTGAGCGGCAGCAGCACTGCATGGGTTGCCGCGGGTGCCCGCGCAGGAGCGCTCGGTTCTGCGGAGTTGTTGCTCTGGACGACTTCGTTTTTCGCTGTGCGAGCGATCGTTGGTTCGGCTGACTGGCCTGCCCTGGGAGCGAGGTTGGCGCGCGCGGGGCCGATGCAGGTCGGCGCTACTCGTCGGCTTGGCCTCACGCGGCGTTGAACCCCCCAACGCAAGCATGGTCGCACTGGCGAAGGCGTTGCATGGAGCGCCGCCGAATCCCGCTCGGCTGAGTGCCGATTTCGTTGAACGTCTGCGGTCTGGTTGCTCAGCACGTCTGGCAGGTCTTGGGCGGCGAGATTGACTCAGGGAATACCTGCTTTCGGCCATTATGGAGAGCTCTCCATAATGGGTTCAGATTCCACTTTGTTTCTGTGATGACCGTCTTGTGCAAATCGGAGTTTCACGCCATGAACAAGGCTTTGTGTCTTCTACTCGTGGCAGCCTCCGTGCTGCTTTGGGGCTGTGCAGCGTCGCCGGATCGTCCGGCAAGCGACGCCCGCGCTGTTCTCGCGCCGACGGGGACTTTGCGGGTCGGCGTTAGTGTCGGAAGCCCCACGCAGATGGTGCGCATCGGCCCTCAGGCGGAGCCGCGCGGCGTTTCGCACGATATCGGCAGAGCACTGGCCACTCGGCTAAACGTCCCCGTGGAGGTGGTGGAGTTCCGCACCGGCAATGAACTCCTGGCAGCGACGAAGGCGGGAAGGGTCGACCTCATGGGTACCAACGCCACCGCGGTGCGGGCGATGGATGTGGATTTCACTGCAACCGTCGTCGAGATCGATCTGGGTTACCTAGTGCCGGCAGGCTCAGTACTGCAGAGTGCGGACGAAATGAAACGCCCCGGGTTACGCGTGGGTGTCACGCAGAACAGCACTTCTCAGACCACGGTGCCACAACGACTTCCGCAAGCGGTCGTGGTACTCGCGCCGACCCTGGCCGCCGCCTCGCGATTGATCAAGGAGGGCGGCGTCGATGTCTACACGACTAACAAGGCAATCCTTTTCGAGTTGTCGGACGACCTGCCCGGCTCCCGCGTTCTGCCCGGCAGCGTCGGCGTGGAGTTGTGGGCGATGGCGGTTCCCAAGGGCCGACAGGCAGCGCTGCCGTACCTGAACTCGTTCCTGCAGGAAGTGCGGCAGAGCGGCGAACTGGCCCGGGCAATGGAACGCGCGGGATTGCGCGGTGCTCGCCTACCCTCGCCGTAAAACATCCCCGCTGATAGTCCAGGGAACGAACTAGGGTTGCACTGGCACGACCCGCGCGCCGTCGGAAAGCTTGCCGGCCTCACCGAACAGGGTGCGAGTGCGAGGCGGGGTTGCCTGCCGGCGTGATGAGACGACACCTGGGCGGAGCGCGCCCGAGGCAAAGACCATGAAGAACGCTATGAACACAGGCGTTTTTGGCCGTGGAACCGACGCTCGGGCCCGCGCCACGAAGGGCTATTCATGGCCGACCGCCGACGGCCGACTTTCGGAACTGCTCGCCGCAAACCGGCTGGTCAGGACATGGGCTTGAACGTCAGCAAAGTGGCATCGATTTTGTCCACCGGAGCACCCGGCATCGATCCTTATGGAGAGCTCTCCATAATGGCCGATAGCCGGTGCCCGCCGATCACCGCTGCATGGCGACTCACTCTGGCCCGCCCGCCGGCCAGTCGCACCAGCTTGTCCAAGACCACGAACCAAGTTGTGGGGCGGAGCCCGGCAAGTCCTCCCCTGGCGCTTGAACCCCGGTCCAACCCAACTGGCGCCCCGCGTGCCAGCGGCCTAAACTGCCGCCCATGAAAAACATCGTCATCTCCGGCACCGGCCTCTACCAGCCGCCGCACGTCATCA
>JANOUM010000157.1:0-3527 GCA_031416855.1 Rhodoferax sp.
CGCAACTTGCTGCGGGGCAACTGAATCCCATGACTTGCCGCAGATCGTCCCAACTCGCCTACCAAGCCATCCGTATTGAGGGCGGCCTCATCCCCGCCGACGAACTGGCCCGCCTGACCACCCTGCAGGCGTCCGACAAGACCGAGCAAACCGAGCCGCATTACGGCGTGCCCAAGGGCTTGAAGTTGCGCGACGAGATCGCGCGCTTCTGGCGCATCGCACAGAACCTGTGGGCTGACCTTCAACCCTTGCGCCTGCGCCAGGACATCAACGCCCATGACGCCACGGTGCGCGAGTTCCTGGTGCCACTGTTGCGCGACGTGCTCGGTTTCACCGACATTGCATCGGGCGCCAGCGTGGCGGCCAGTGGGCACACCTACAACACGGTCATGCTGCGCGCTGCGGCCGGCTAGCGCCCGTGTGTGATCGCCGGGGCCACGGTCGGTGCCGGCGTCTTGCGGACTCGCCGCAGCAACCACTGCACCAAATCGTCGACGTAGGTAAATAGCACCGGGATCACCAGCAGGCTCAGGAAGGTCGAGGTGATCAGCCCGCCGATCACGACGATCGCCATCGGCGCACGAAAACTCGGGTCGGTACCCAGGCCCAGCGCGATCGGCAGCATGCCGGCACCCATCGCGATAGTGGTCATCACGATCGGCCGGGCGCGCTTGTGGCAGGCGTCGAGCACCGCCTGCAGGCGCGTCATCGCCATGTCGCGCCGCGCCATGATGGCGTATTCGATCAGCAGGATGGAGTTCTTGGTGGCAATGCCCATCAGCATGATCAGCCCGATCATCGAGGGCATCGACAGCGCGGTCTGGGTGATGAACAGGGCCAGCAGGGCGCCGGGTATCGACAACACCAGCGCGCCCAGGATGGTGGTGGGCTGCACGAAGTCCTTGAACAGCAGCACCAGCACCACGTAGATGCACAACACACCGGGCAGCATCGCCAGGCCGAAGCTGTTGAAGAGTTCAGTCATGGCCTCGGCGTCGCCCACCGTGGTCTGGGTGACGCCGGCGGGCAGGTTCCTGATGCTGGGCAGCGCCAGGGCCAGCGCCTGGATCTCGCCCAGCGGTTGCTGGTTGAGCTCGATCTCGAAGTTGATGTTGCGCTGGCGGTCGTAGCGGTCGATCTGCGCCGGCCCGCTGTCGATGGCGAAACTGGCGACGTTGCCCAGTTGCACCGGGCCATGTTTGCCGGGCACCGACAGGCGCGCGAGCAGGTCGAGGTCGGTGCGCGCATCGGCGGCGAGTTTCACCACCACCGGCACCTGGCGCTGCGACAGGTTGAGCTTGGCCAGACCCTGGTCGTAATCGCCGGCAGTGGCGATGCGCAGGGTCTCCGCGATCGCAGCCGTGGTCACGCCCTGGTCGGCGGCGCGCGCGAAGTCCGGTCGCACGATCAGCTCTGGGCGTACCAGGCTGCTGGTGGAGGTGACGTTGCCAATGCCCGGCAGGGTGCGCAATTCGCGCTCGACCTGGCGCGCATGTTCGAGCAGTGCGCGGCCGTCCTCGCCGGCCAGCACCAGCACGTACTTCTCGGCCGAGGCGCCGAAACCGACGTTGACTCGGGCCCCGGGCAGGTCGACCAGGGCGTCACGCAACTGGCCCTCGATCGTCTGTTTGCTGATGCCGCCGCGTTTCGCCCGCGGCGTCATGTTGATGGTCAGTGTGGCCTTGCGCACTTCGGACGCACCGCCCATGGCGAACGGGTCGCCGCCGGTGGCGCCGCCACCGACCGCCGTGTAGACCAGCTTCACGTGTGGGTTTTTCTGCACCATTTCACGCGCCTGTTCGGCTGCGGCCAGGGTCTGGCCGAAGGTGCTGCCCGGCGGCAGGGAGATGTTGACCTGGGTCTGCGACAGGTCGTCGGGCGGGATGAAGCCGGTGGGCAACAACGGCGCCAGCGAGAACGATCCGACCAGGAGCACCAGGGCGGCCAATGTGGTCAGGATGCGGTGCTTCAGGCACCACTGCACCCAGACCATGTAGTGCCGTGACCAGGCCGGTTCATGGTGGCCGCTCTTGGGCGGCTTGAGGATATAGGCGGCCATCATCGGTGTCAGCATGCGCGCCACCACCAGCGAGAAGAACACCGAGATCGCCGCCGTCCAGCCGAACTGCACGAAGAACTTGCCCGGCACACCGGCCATGAAGGCGGTGGGCAGGAACACGGCAATCAGCGTGAAGGTGGTGGCGATCACCGCCAGGCCGATCTCGTCGGCGGCTTCCATCGCCGCCTGGAAGGGCGTCTTGCCCATGCGCAGGTGGCGCATGATGTTTTCGATCTCGACGATCGCATCATCCACCAGGATACCGACCACCAGCGACAGGCTGAGCAGCGTCACGACGTTGAGCGAGAAGCCGAACAGGTACATGACCGCAAACGTCGGCAGCACCGACAGCGGCAGCGCCGTGGCGGCCACCAGCGTGGCGCGCCAATCGCGCAGGAACAGCCACACCACCAGCACCGCCAGCGCCGCGCCTTCGTACATCAGCAGCATCGAGCCGTCGAAGTTCTCCTGCACCGGATCGACGAAATTGAAGGCTTCGGTGACCGTGATGTCGGGATGTTGTGCCTTGAGCTTCTCCAGCTCGGCGCGTACGCCCACTGCCACGTCGACCTCTCCGGCGCCGCGGGTGCGCGTGATTTCGAACCCGACCACCGATTTGCCGTTGAGCAGGGCCGCGGAGCGCCGCTCGGCCACCGTGTCGGCCACACTGGCAACCTGGTCCAGGCGGATACGTCGGCCGTCGCCCAGCGCGAGGTCCATGCGGGCCAGTTCGTCGGCCGAGTGCACCGTGGCGATGGTGCGCACCGACTGCTCGGTACCACCCACGTCGGTGCGCCCACCCGACGCGTCCTGCTGGATCTGGCGCAGCTGGCGCGAGATGTCGGCGGTGGTCGCCCCCAGCGCCTGCAGGCGCGCCGGATCGATCTCGACGCGGACTTCGCGCGTGACGCCGCCCACGCGCGACACCGCCCCCACGCCGCGCACACCCAGGATCGCCTTGGTAACCGTGTTGTCGACGAACCAGCTCAGGGCTTCGTCGTCCATGCGTGCCGACGCCACGGTGTAGGTCAGGATCGGCGAGCCCGACAGCTCCATCTTGGCGATCACCGGGTCGCGCATGTCGGCCGGCAAGTCCGAGCGCACGCGCGACACCGCATCACGAACGTCGTCCACCGCCTGCTGCGTCGGCTTTTCCAGCCGGAACTCGGCGGTGATGGTGGCGCTGCCGTCCTGCAGCTTGGTGTAGATGTGCTTGAGGCCCTGCACCGAGGCGATCGAGTTCTCGATCTTGCGCGCCACCTCGGTCTCGAGCTGGGCCGGCGCAGCGCCGGGCAGCGACGCAGTCACCGTGACCGTGGGCAGGTCGATGTCGGGGAACTGCTGCACCTTCATCGCCTTGAAGCCCATCAGGCCCCCAAGCGAGAGCATGATGAAGAGCAGCACCGACGGGATCGGGTTGCGGATGCACCAGGCGGAGACGTTCATTGGACACCCCCGCTCTGCGAAC
>JANOUM010000158.1:0-6363 GCA_031416855.1 Rhodoferax sp.
TTCAATGCCGGCCTGGTGGCGGCTGGTGCGGCCCCGGTGGACTGGCTCACCGACGCCAGCTGGGCCTTTTTCTGGACCGTGTTCGTGTCGATCTGGGCCCACATGGGTTTTTATACGCTGATTCTGTTGGCCGGGCTGCAGGCGATCCCGAAGGATATGTACGAAGCCGCCGAGATGGATGCCGCCTCGCCCTGGCGCACCTTGCGCCGGATCACGCTGCCGCTGCTGATGCCCAATCTGATCGTGGTGCTGGTGCTGGCCATGATCCGCGCGGTGCAGATCTTCGACGAGGTGTTCGTGCTCACCGGCGGCGGGCCGGGTTCGGCCACCACCTTCATCGTGCAGTTCATCTACCAGACCGGTTTTGCGGAGCAGATCCACCTGTACGGTCTGGCGGCTGCGGCATCCTTGGTGCTGGCGCTCGGGTTGATGCTGCTGACCTTCGTTCAGCTACGGCTGACGCGGGCCAGTGAAGCCGGGCAGAGGGCGCGCTGAAATGAAACCGGCCTGTTTGCACGTGAGGGGTCATGCACGTGAGGGGTCAGGTCTTGCCGTTTGCCTTGGTGGCAAACTACGAATTCATCGGCGAAAAGGGCAAAAGGCAAGACCTGACCCTATGACATGACAACACACTATCTGAACTTCATCGACAACCAGTGGGTCGCGTCCGACCACGGCGGCAGCTTTGAGGTCGACAACCCGGCGACTGAAACCACCGTGGCCACCGTGAGTGCAGCCAGTGCGGCCCAGGCACTGCGAGCCTGCGACCGGGCGGCGGCGGCGCAACGCGGCTGGCGCAAAATGACCAGCGTGGAGCGCGGCGCGTACCTGCACAAGCTGGCCGACGCACTGCTGGCGCGCAAGCACGCCATCGGCTGCGCACTGGCGCTGGAATCCGGCAAGAGCCTGGAGGACGCGACCTTCGAAGCGGTGTATGCGGCCGAGGTCACGCGTTACCACGCCGGATGGGCGCGGCGCATCGAGGGCGAAATAATCCCCAGCGATGCGCGCTGCGAGAACCTGATGCTGCACCGCGAACCGATGGGAGTGGTGGCCTGCCTGATCCCGTTCAACTATCCCGTCTACACCCTGCTGCGCAAGATCGCGCCAGCGCTGATCACCGGCAACACGGTGGTGGTACGACCCAGCAACAACACACCGTGCAGCGCGTTCGAGATCGCCCATGCGGTGCTGGATGCGGGCCTGCCGGCTGGTGTGGTCAACATCCTCACGATGGGACACGACGAGGCGCAGGCGTTATGCACCCATCCCAAGGTGGCGATGATCACGCTCACCGGCAGTGTGGCGGCGGGCCGCCGTGTGCTGGACTACTCCAAGGTGAACATCGCCAAGTCCTCGCTCGAACTCGGCGGCAAGACGCCGGCGATCGTGGCAGTCGATGCCGATCTGGACCAGGCCGCGGACGACATCGTGCGTTCCAAGACGACGAACTGCGGGCAGCTCTGCACCGCCGTGGAACGCGTCTATGTGCAGCGCGCAGTCCACGACGCCCTGGTGAGCAGGCTGCGTGCCCGGCTTTCGGCACGCGCCTTCGGCGACCGGGCACAGGATGCAACACGCATGGGCCCGCTGATCAGCGCCACGGCGCGCAAGGGCATCCACGACATGGTGCAACGCGCAGTGCTGGCCGGGGCCACTCTGGAATGCGGCGGTGTCCTGCCCCAAGGACCGGGCTACTTCTATCCCCCCACCTTGCTTACCGGCGCGGCCCAGAGCGCGGAAATCGTGCAGGAGGAGGTGTTCGGGCCGGTGTTGTGTGTGTTGCCCTATGGCCACTTCGACGAGGCACTGGCCCTGGCCAGCGACCACCAGTTCGGCCTGGCCTCAGTGCTCTACACCGAGAACTACCGCCACGTGATGCAGGCCGGCAACGAGATCGAGGCCGGCGAGTTGTACATCAACCGCACGCCAGCTGATCCGTACCAGGGCTACCACGCCGGCTGGAAACGCTCCGGCCTGGGTGGGGACGACGGCAAACACGTCATGCTGGAGTTCACACAGACGCGGCTGGTGGTGATGCCGTATTGAGGGCCCCGGAATTGGCAACTGCGCCGGGTGCCGCGCACAGGCACAGCACCACCGGCGGCAACCCGCGGACTTCCCCTGCCGGTGTGCGCCGCCCTACCGCTTGCGCAGCACCATCTGGTCGCGCGACAGCACCACGTCGAAGCGCGACAGGAAGCTCTGTCCCAGCAAGGCATCACCGGGCTCGCCGCCAACCAGTCCGACGCCCACGCTGACCGCCGAGACCGCGACCGGCCCGACCGCCACCGGCACATCGGCCACGATACGGCCCGGCAGGTTTCCGTTGGCGGTCCGGAACGTGGTGGGTTTGCCGGCGGCCAGGCCGGCCGCGCTTGCGAACGTCTCGCTGACGACAACCAGCGTGGCGCCGGTATCGACCAGGAAACGCACCGGCTGCCCGCCGACCGAGCCAGTGGCATAGAAATGACCGTCGCGCGACTTGGGTATCACCAGGTCGCCGGCCGCGGTCACCACCACCGGTTTGGGCTGCAGATAGTGGTTCATCGCCAGGTACAACAAGCCCATGCAGGCGAGCCAGAAAACCGCAATGCCGAACGGGCCCCATTTCAGACCCCGCGTCAGCCCGCCAGGCGAACGCGTCTGGTCAGCCATCGGCTTGGCCAGGCTCGACGCTGGCGCCGTTGTCGCGTAACAAGCCACGCAGAATGGAACGGGGCCAGTGTGGGGTCAGGTCAGTATCCAGCGCGCCGCCTTCTCCGCCAGCATCAGTGTGGGCGCGTTGGTGTTGCCACTGGTGATGGTAGGCATCACACCGGCATCGACCACCCGCAGGCCCCGGATGCCGCGCACCCGCAACTGCGGATCCACCACCGCCATCGGGTCATCGGCCCGCCCCATCTTGGTTGTACCCACCGGGTGGAAGATGGTGCTGGCGATGTCGCCGGCCAGCTTGGCCAGCTCCTCGTCGCTCTGGTACTGCGCCCCAGGCTTGAACTCCTGCGGCTGGAAGCGCGAGAAAGCCGGCTGGGCCAGGATGTTGCGTGTCACGCGCAGCGAATCGGCAGCCACCTTGCGGTCCTGCGGGGTGCTCAGGTAGTCGGGCGCAATCGCTGGCGCGTCCTCGAAATTGGCGCTCTTCACCCGCACGCTGCCGCGGCTGGTGGGGTTGAGGTTGCACACACTCGCGGTGATGGCCGCAAAGGTATGCAGCGGCTGGCCGAACGCGTCCAGGCTCAAGGGCTGCACGTGGAATTCCAGGTTGGGGTGCGGCATCGACGGCTCGCTGCGCGTGAATGCGCCGAGTTGTGACGGCGACATGCTCATCGGCCCGCTGCGCGACAGCGCGTACTGCAGGGCAATCGAGGCCTTGCCCAACAGCGAACCGGCCAGCGTGTTGAGCGTCCGGGCGCCCTGCACCTGGTACACCGCGCGAATCTGCAGGTGATCTTGCAGGTTGGCCCCGACACCCGGCAGGTCCTGCAGCACCGGGATGCCGTGGCGCTGCAGCAGGTCGGACGGGCCCACGCCCGAAAGCTGCAGTATCTGCGGCGACCCGACAGCGCCGGCGCACAGGATCACCTCGCGCCGCGCCGCGACGGTCAGCCTGTGGCCGCCCTTCCCGCCCCGCACCACCTCGGCGCCGCTACAGCGCAATGCACCGTCAGCACCGGGTTCGAACACCAGGCGGGCGACCTGGGCATCGGTCCACAGGCTGAAATTGGGCCGGCGCATCGCACCCGGCCGCAGGAAGGCCTTGGCCGCATTCCAGCGCCAGCCGCTTTTCTGGTTTACCTCGAAATACCCGACCCCATGGTTGTCACCGCGGTTGAAGTCGTCGGTCAGCGGGATCCCGGCCTGTTGCGCCGCCTGCAGGAAGGCGTCCAGTACATCCCATTGCAGGCGCTGCTTTTCCACCCGCCACTCGCCCCCGGCGCCATGAAACTGCGCCGCAACGGGGTCGGGCGCGCTGCCGGGATCGAGCTTGTAATGGTTCTCGTGGGCCTTGAAATCGGGCAAGCAACTGTCCCAGTTCCAGGCGTCCTCGCCCGTGAGCGCCGCCCAGTGGTCGTAGTCACGCGCCTGCCCGCGCATGTAGATCATGCCGTTGATGCTGGAGCAGCCGCCCAGTGTCTTGCCGCGCGGGTAGTGCAGGCTGCGACCATTGAGCCCGGCGGACGGTTCGGTGCGGTAGCGCCAGTCGGTGCGCGGGTTGTCGATGCAGTAGAGGTAACCCACCGGGATGTGGATCCAATGGTAGTTGTCCATACCACCGGCCTCCAGCAGCAGCACGCTCCGCGACGGATCCGCGCTCAGGCGATTGGCCAGCAGGCAACCAGCGGTGCCGGCACCAACGATGATGGTGTCGAAGGTTTCGGTGGGCGGGGTGGTCATCAGGAATCCTTGCTGCACATTGCGGAATTCGCCCTCGGGCACTATTGGACAGCTCTCATGGGTGCATCTCCAGCAACAACCACGCCTTGAAGGCCCTGGCCGCTGCGTTGATGTGGCTGCCCTCGGGGGCGATGAGGTAGTAGGCTTCCTTCATGGGCACGGCGCCTGGTACCGGGCGTACCAGACGGCCGCTGGCGATCAGGTCGTTGGCCACCGTTTCATGCGCCAGCGCCACACCCAGGCCTTGCAACGCCCATGCCAGGCTGACCGCCCAGGTGCTGGCGCGGTGCACAGGTGGCTTGTGCATGGCGGCACCGTCGCCGCAGGCTTCCAGCCAGGCGTCCCAACTCTGCAGGGTGCCGGGCAGGTCGAACAGGCGATGCCGCAGCAGATCCGGCACAGTGCGGATCTGCGCCGCCAGCGCCGGGGTGCAGACCGGGAAGACACTGTCGTGCGTCAGACGCTGGCCAACCCGGCTCTCCCATTTGCCCTGCCCGAATACGATCTCGACCGCCGCCGAGTCGCTGGGCTTTTCTTGCGGCCAGATCGACGTGGCCACGTTCAGTTGCACCCAGGGGTGTTCATCCATGAAACGCCCCAGGCGCGGCGTGAGCCAGAACATCGCAAACGACAGGTTGGCGTGCAGTTCCAGCACATCGGGGTCGTTACGCCCCACCAGCACCGCGGTGCCTTCCTCCAGCGTGGCAAAAGCCGCCTGCACCGTGGGCAGGTAACCGCGGCCTTCGTCGGTCAGTTCCAGCCCGCGGACACGGCGGAAGAACAGTGTGCGCCCCAGTGCGTTCTCCAGGCTCTTGATCTGCTGGCTCACCGCAGACTGGGTCATGTGCAGTTCCTGCGCGGCGGCGGTGAAGCTCAGTGCCCGCGCCGAAGCCTCGAAAGCACGTAGCCAGTTCAGGGGAGGGAGACGTAACATCGGTGATCGATCAGCCAAGCATTAGCAGAGCTAATCTTATAACGCATGTTTCTTGGTTTGCCAGCGCGCGCGCGACGCCTCAGACTGGCGCTTTCGGCACACTACGACACACTTCTCTCCATGACAACTTCCAGCAAACTCCAGATCGGCTTCATCGGCCTCGGCGCACTCGGCCAGGGCCTGTGCAGCAGCCTGGTCAAAGGCGGCTTCCACGTGACGGTCACAGACCTGAACCAGGAACTCGGCAAACCCCTGGTGGACCAGGGCGCCCTGTGGGCCGACGATGTCGCCGCTGCCTGCAAGGGTGCCGACGTGGTGATCACAGCGCTGCCCTCGCCTGCCGTGTCACGCCGGGTGGTGGAGGGCGCGGGCGGTGTGTTCGACAACCTGGCCTCCGGCGGCGTCTGGATCGAGATGAGCACGACCGACTTCGAAGACCTGCAGCGCCTGCACGCAGCTGCCGCGGCCCGCGGCATCAGCGTGCTGGAATGCCCGGTGACCGGGGGCGTGCATCTGGCCAACTCGGGCGAGATCACGGTGCTGGTCGGTGGCGAGCAGGCGGTCTACCAGCGCGTGGAGCCACTGCTGCAGACCATGGGCGGGCAGATCATCTACATGGGCAAGCTCGGCAACGCCTCGGTGGTCAAGGTCGTCACCAACATGCTGGCCTTCATCCACCTGGTGGCTGCCGCCGAGGCCATGATGGTACCGGCCAAATATGGCGTCGACCCGGACGCCACCTACCGGGCCATCCGGGCCAGTTCGGGCAACAGTTTCGTGCACGAGACCGAATCCAAGCTGATCCTGTCGGGCAGCTACAACGTGAAGTTCACCATGGACCTGGCCTGCAAAGACCTCGGCCTGGTCAACAACATCGCTGAAAAACTGGGCGTGCCGCTCGAACTGGGCAGCATGACGCAAACCATCTTCACCCGCGCCCGCGGTCTGTTTGGCGGCCAGGCGCAGTCACCCGAGGTGGCGCGCATGATCGAGCAGGCTTGCGGCCTGGAACTGCGCGCGCCGGGTTATCC
>JANOUM010000159.1:0-8926 GCA_031416855.1 Rhodoferax sp.
CGGCGTGCAGCGGCCTTGCGGCTGCACGCCGGGAGCTGGTAGCGCTTGTGGATGCCCTGCCGGCCCCAGTGCGCAAGGCGGCAGTTTCCCGAGGCGCGCCTCAGGAGGCGGTCTGGAAGAAGTTGGAGTAACCCAGCAGGCCCCACTCTTCCACGATCTTCCACTGGCCGTCGAGCTTCTTCACCACGCACTCGCACATGTTCATGATGTTGTTGTAGCCCAGCTTCCTGCCGTTGGGATGGCCATGGATGCTGGGCCCGGTGAACGTGCCTTCGGGGTGGGTGATCTGGATGAATCGGTATTCGTCGTCGCTGACCTTGTCGGCCCAGATGCCGAGGAAGACGATCTTCATGTCGGGCAAGGTGTACAGCCGCTCCAGCGTGTGGTGTACCACCGGCCCGATGCCCACGATGTCCACTCCGTTCTCGCCGTGGATCACGGTCTCGTCGGTGTAGTGGTCGTAGATGAGCCCGACCATCTTGAAGTCCCAGATGTACTGGGTGTAGGCCTCGAAGAAGATCTCCACATCCGCGGCACACTGGAAGTCGGCGTGCTCCACGATCTTCTTCAACCGCTGGAATTCTTGCGCTCTTGCCTCAATCAACATAGGTCACCTGTTTGCTTGTCTGTCGACGGGCCTGGTGCCACCACCGGACGCGGCAGCGCCGGTTTCACGGTTGGTTCTTCAGCAGCCTGTCAATAGTCGGCTGGCTGCGCAGGGAGAACTCGCTGCCGACTTTCCAGCGCTCCTGGATCTTCCTGAACAGATAGACGGTCTGGCCCATGGAGTTGGTTTCGTCCAGGCGCCGGCCCGTGGGCGGGCCGAACTTGCTGGTTCCCGTGTTGGTGCCGAGGCACCAGGAGCGCTGGTAGACCGTGAAGCCTTGCGTCTCGTCACCGGCAGCAAAAGTCTCGGCAATGTGCACCCGCATGTCCGGGAACGCGGCCTGCATGGACAGGAACTCGTTGACGATTCCATCGGCCCCGGTGATCTTCACACCGTTCGCGCATTTGTAGACGGCATGCGGGTCGTAGTACTCGTGCACCAGGCCCAACAGGTTGTGGTTCCAGACCAGGCGTGTCAACGCATCGGCATAGGCGACGGCGTCCGACTTGCTGCGCAGGTCCGACTTCGCCATCGCGCCCTCCAGCACTTTTCTTTCCAGTGCCATGCTGATGCAGAGTTCCATGGTGTGCGGTTCCTCGGGTGATTGCACGACGGCCGTGTGTCAGGCCCCGGCACGGCTCTCGGTGTGGGCGAAGATTTGTTTCCAGATCGACACCTCGTCGGTCACCAAGTACTCGGTGGTGATGCGGTCCGCAGTGACGTTGAGATGGCTCATGCCCATCACGTAGACCGGGGCGCCGGTGGGTTCGCCGAAATGGCCGAACCCGCTGTGGGTGCCGGTGAGCGACCAGCGCAATGCAATGCGTGCCGGCTGCTCCGGGTCGCGGTTGATGCGCGCACTTTCGACCTTGAATGCCGCATCCGGGAAGGACGCCAGGTAGCCCAGCGCAAAAGTGTCGATGTCCACATGGCCGTACCGCACGTCACCGCCCGGTGCATGCAGCGCCGCGCCATGGAAATACAGCTCGCGGATCACCGCGGTTTCTTTCTGGTGCCACAGCCGGGTCAGCCCCTGCACTACCGCCGCCACGGTGGCATCGTCCTGCACGGCGGACACGAAGCGGCCGGGTCTGTCGTGCGCCGGTACGAAGAACGAGATCGGCAGCCCGTTGCGGGCCTCCCGGTCGACCATATCGCGCGCCAGGGCCCGCGACTCCAGGCCCAGGCACCTGGCAAACGCGGCCTGGTCACGCACCAGCCACTCCTCCACCACCACCTGCTTGCACACCCAGCAGTCGGCGATGATGCGGCTGCGCACCACCTTGCCCTGCGCCTGGCCCAGGATGCCGTCGCCGGTGTGGGTCATGACGGAGGTAAGCCGGTGGGAGGACAGGAAGCTGCCGTCGTCGTAGCCGGTCCAGATGACGTCCTCGCCCACCAGTTGCCGGTTGGGAAACTGGTGCAGGGTCTGCAAGGTTTGCGCGGTGACGCCCTGGTTGCTGCCGGTAAAGCCGGTGGCAGCGCGCAGCAGGATGTCGGGCGCGTAATACCTGTCGAGCTTGCCACCAATGCCGCGGTCCTCCCAGATTTCACGGGTGATGCCGTAGATGAAGTCGGGAACGGACGAATAGCTGCCGAGGTCAGGTTTCATGGATCAATCTGGAACTGCACTGGGCTCATGCAGGTCGTTGCGTGGAAGCAAAGCACCGAAAAACACGCGGCACCAGCAAAACGATGGCACATGCTAACCAAATTTGCATTCGAATGCAATGCGCAGCGCAGTTTTTTCTGTCGCCTTGCATTATGCTGGGGGCCAATGGCAAAAAAGGCTTTGAAATCACTTGGCGCGTCGACGGAGTTCGGCAGTGCCACGTCGTACGACGTGGCGCGCCTGGCTGGTGTTTCCCAGTCCGCGGTGTCGCGCTGTTTCAAGCCCACGGGTTCGATCTCGGAGAAGACGCGCCAGAAGGTGCTCGCCGCCGCGGACGAACTGCATTACGCCCCGAACGCCATCGCGCGCTCGATGATCACGCGCCGCTCCAACATCGTGGCGGTGCTCATCACGGAGACCTCGACCCGGCACACGCCGGAAATCTTGTTCCAGCTCAATGTGGAGCTGCTGCGCCGGGGCCTGCACCTGCTGCTGTTTTCTATCACCCAGGAGATGGGCGCCGGCGATGTGATCGCCGAGGTGCTGCGCTACAAGGTGGACGGCGTGATTGCCTGCACCACCCTGCCCGACGCGCAGATCCAGCGCTGCAACCACCGCGGCATTCCGGTGGTGCTGTACAACCGCGTCGCGCCGACCCAGAACGCCTGCAGCGTGAGCTGCGACCAGGTCAACGCCAACCGTGATATTGCAGACCGCCTGTACCGCGGCGGCCACCGGCATTTCGCCTTCATCGGCGGCGGCGACAACGCGCCGGTGTCGGTCCAGCGCCAGCGCGGTTTCATCGGGCGCCTGCAGGAGCTCGGCGTCAACGATGTCGCACTGGCCACAGGCGATTTCGGTTACGAATCCGGGCAGGCATGCCTGGTCGAGCTGGCGCAACGCTGGCAGCACTTGAGCGCCGTAGTGTGTGCGAACGACGGCATGGCCCTGGGCGCGATGGATGCGGCGCGCTTCGACTGCGGGCTGCGCGTGCCGGAGGACATCTCGATCGTCGGCTTCGACGACGTAAGCAGTGCGCGCCGCCCGCCCTACCAGTTGACCACCGTGCGCCAACCTGTGGAGGAACTGGCCCGCAATGTGGTTCAGTTGCTGGTGGAGCGTATCGACGATCCGCAACTGGCACCGCGCGTGCTGCTGTTGCCGGGCAAGCTGATAGTGCGCACATCTGCGCGCATGGACAAGGCGTAATCAGCGCGCCTCAGGCCACCGGCAACAGGTGCGCCGGCGCCACGTAACCGGACACGTCGAGCCGCAGGTCCTGCGCCAGAGCAGCCTGCACCACCGCCGGATGCCAGTCGATCACCTTGCGTGCGTCGCCCCCCAGCATCACGACGATGCGCCCCGGGCTGCCGCCCACATTGCGCAGGCTGCGCCAGGCGTTCTCCGGTACCGACACCACCTCCCACGGCGCCAGTGACAGGCGCACTTCAGCCTCGCCGTCATTGAGCACCAGTTCCCATTCGCCCTCCTTGACGATCAGCACCTGGGAACACGCCAGCCGGTGCCGCAACATGCCGGCGCCGGGCACTGCGCGCAGCCACTCGATGCTCAGCGAATGGGGGTTGCCGACCGGCGGCTCGTGGTTGCGGTCTTGCGTCATGCCGTAACCCACCACCGGTGCGAGCTCCGCGCCGCCTTCCGGCAGGCGGCAGTCCAGCAGGGCCGTGGCCGACCACTGGAGGTCCTGTGGGCGCACCAGGCGCCGGCTCATCTGCTCTGGCGTGTAGCGGCGCAGGCCGGCCATTTCATCGGCGCTCATGGGAGCGATCAACTGCACGTCTGCAGGCACCACGCCGCCGGCAGGCACCGAGTCGAACAGCAGGTTCTCGCGCGTCAGATGCAAGCCGGTGCGCGCCGCGGCGTCGATCACGCTCGGGGCCCAAAGGATGCCGCCAGAGTTGTCCTGACCCAGCGCGGTGAAGATGAAGCTGTCGTCCGGGCCGATGTTGGTGAAGCCGCGGAAGATCCAGGTCGGGATCGACACGACGTCGCCTTCCCGGATGGTGATCTCGCCGTCCTTGCCGTCATTGCCCCAGCGCACCGCCCATTCGCCACGGAAACACATGAACACCTCGGCGCTGAAGTGCAGATGCAAGTTGTTGACGACGCCATGTGGCATCGATGCCGCACCCAGGTCGAAGCCATGTTTGCCCTGGATGTTGATGATCTGGTCGGCGTTCTGCGCCACACCCATGCCGACCAGCGCGTAGTTGAGCTTGCGGTTGGAGCCCGGGATGCGGCAATCCAGAAAGGCTTCGCCACAGGCCACCCAGTCCTCGCGCAGTACATGGCGGGCGCGCGCTTCGTGTTCGGTGACGATGGTGATTTGCTGCAGGGACATGGGATCTTTCCTTGGGTTTTACCAGCGGGCGCCGAAGTGCACGCGCAGGTGTTCGATCTGATCAGCGTCCAGTGCCCTCGGGCGCTGGCCGGTGAGACTCCACAGGCGCGCGGTTTCTTCCAGTTCTTCCAGTACCGCCATGGCCAGCGCCGGTGTGGCGTGCCAGACGCTGGGGCCCAGGCGCGCCAGCATCACGCCACGCAATTGCGTGCCTGCGGCGGCATAACGCGCAATCGTCTGCCCCACCAGCTCGGCCGCGGCAGGGTCGCCGGGGCGGTGGTATGGCAGCACCGGCACGCGGCCGACCTTCATCAGGTAATACGGTGTGATGGCCGGCAGCAGTTCGGCGCCATGCACTTCGAGCGTGAGCGCCACGCAGTGCATGCTGTGGGTGTGAACGACGCAGCGCGGCGCGTCGCTGAAACCACGCGTGCTCTCGTAAATGCGCCGGTGCAGGGCCAGGGTTTTGCTGGCCGTGTCGCCGCCGAGCTGGCGACCGGCGAGGTCAAGCCGCGCGAGTTGCTGCGGCTGCAGGAAACCCAGGCAGGCATCGGTCGGGGTGATCAGGAAGCCGTCGTCCAGCCGCGCGCTGATGTTGCCGGCCGTGGCATGCACATAACCACGCTCGAACAGGCTTTTTCCCACCCGGCAGATCTCGTCGCGGGCCTCCGATTCGGTCATGGCAGCGTGGCGAATGCCTTGGTGAAAAAATCGTCGGCCCCGAAGTTGCCCGATTTCAGGCTCAGGTGCAGACCGTCGCTGCCAGCCACGGCGCAGGTCGCGTGGCACCACGGCACCCCAGGGTCGATCTGCGGGCCGATCTTCATCTGGTGCACTGCCAGGGCCAACACACAGGCACCCGATGTCTCGCCGCCGGCCACAACCAGTTGGCGCACGCCCAGGCCCACCAAACCCACCGCGATCTGTGCCAGTGTGGCCTCCACCAGGGCGCCCGCATGGTCAATACCAAGCTGGCCCTGCGTTGCCTTCACCGCAGAAGTCTCGGCGGTGGAGTACACCAGCACCGGGCCCGTGGCCAACAAGGGCCCGGCCCAGGCCAGCACCTCGGCGGCCACATCCACACCGGCAGCGATCCGCAGCGGGTCGACGGCCAGCGCCGGCAACCCGCGCGAGAGGAAATCCGCGACCTGCCGGTTGGTCGCCAGCGAGCAGCTACCGGCGATCACCGCCTGCCAGCCCCGCGCGGGCGCCAAGGTGTTGGCCGCTCCCGCGGGCCCTAGCGCAAAGTTTTGTCCCAGCCCGATCGCCACGCCCGAGCCGGCGCCCAGCAAGGGCATGCCTTTCAGCGCCGGGCCCAGGCGGACCAGGTCCGCATTGCTGACCGCATCCACCACGGCGATGCCGATACCGCCTTGCCTGAGCCGGTCGATCTCCACGCGCACCGCCTGCGCACCCTGCGCCACGACGGCATGCTGCAACAAACCGACCCTGCGCCGGCACTGCGCCTGCATCACCCGCACCAGGTTGGCGTCGGTCATCGGCGTGAGCGGGTGCTGCTGCATGCCCGATTCGCTCAGCAGCACATCACCAACGAAAAGGTGGCCCTTGAAAACCGTGCGCTGGTTGTCGGGAAACGCCGGGGTCGTGATGCTGAAGTCCGCACCCAGCGCGTCCATCAGGGCCTCGGTGACCGGGCCGATGTTGCCCTGGGCAGTGCTGTCGAAGGTAGAGCAGTACTTGAAATAAATCTGTTGCGCGCCCTGGCCGCGCAGCCAGGCCAACGCACCGAGCGATTGCGCGACCGCCTCGGGCGGTGCAATGGTGCGTGACTTGAGCGCCACCACCACCGCATCCGCGTCGGCCGCGAGCGCATCCGGCGGCACACCGATGCACTGGACGACCCGGAAACCCGCACGCACCAGGTTGTTCGCCAGGTCGGTGGCACCGGTGAAGTCGTCGGCAATACAGCCAAGTTGGATCATGTCGGGATGGGAGCACGGGGAAGAGCCGTGCGCGGGCTCGAAAGACCGTGATCATAGTCATTCTGACTTCGAATGCAAATTACAGTTTTCGTGCAGCTCAATTCCGGTTCAGGTGGTTCTCGAGCTTTATTGCACTGGTGTCACGCGCTCGGGGTCAAGATTTGCATCCAGGTTGACACGTCATCCAGCAGCACCCATTCGCGGACCACACGTCCACGCACGAACTCCGCGTGCACGATGCCCAGCAGCTCCACCGGTCGCCCTGTGCCTTTGCCATACCGACTGGCCTCGGCAGCACGGGGTTCGTGCAAGCTCTGGGCCCGAAATCGCATGGCTACGCGATCCGGACGCCCGCTCAGCGCCATGTCACGCTGCAATGCCAGGTGCTCGATCGTGTAACTGGTCACGCACAGCGCGGCGTACAAGTCGCGCCAGAAACCGGCTATCTCGGCGTGGCCGTAGTAGGTGTGTTCACCCGGTCCGATCAACTGTGCCGCATCGTCGTAATGCGGTTCGACTGCCAACTCAAGGCGCGAAAATCCTTCCACGGCCTGCGCAAACCGCTGCGCCAGCGGGTCTGTGCTGATGTGCGACACATAACCCGCCGGGGCCGGGCCCGCCAACGGCTTGTTCCAGCCGCCGCGCTGGTTCAGCCACTGCTGCGCCAGCGCTTTCGGCGTGCTGCCGATTTGCAGCGCAATCGCGGCCTGGTCGCGTACCAGCCATTCATGCACGATGCGGTTGTCTTTACACACGCAGTCCGCGATGGCGTGCGCATGAATTCTGCGGCCGGTTGCAGGACCAAAAATGCCATCGCCCAGATGCGTCATGGCCGAGATGGCGCGGTGCGAGCTCAAGAACCCGGCGTCCTCATCGCCCGACTGAATGACGTCTTCGGCCAGCGGGCGACGGTCCGGGAACATGGCAAGGTTGCCCCGGGTGCCGGTGATCACCGCTTCGATGTCCGTGCTGACGGACATGCCGGTCTCGACGACACAGGGGTCGCTGTAATACAGGCGGATGTCGTCAATGCGTTGTTCGCCCCAAATGCGGTCGGTGATCACGCGGATATAGTGATCGAGATCGCGAAACTCGGCGTCGAACCCGCGCATGGTCGCGCCGTGTTGGATCGCGGCGGTGGGTGTCAGAGCTTGGTTCATGGTTTCCTTTCAGGTTTTTGCACGAGCCGCAGTCGGCAGTAGACCCAGCCGATGACCTGCTGCTCGCGCAAAGTGTTTCACGGCAGCGATCGCTCAGCCAAGCAGGGATCTTGCCTTGATGAACTCCCGCATGCGCGCCAGCATATCCACGCCGATCTGTTCATACACATGGAGCAGGTCCACCAACACCCGGTTCTCGCGGATCAGCGCGTTCCCTAGCCCTAACCCTTGACCGCACCTTGCGTCAGCCCGCCCACGATCTGCTTTTGGAAGATCACCACCAGGATGATCAACGGAATGGTGATGCTCACCGCCCCGGCCACGCCTTGCATCAGCAAGGCTTCGCTCTCGGCGGTGATGGAATTGGCAATGGCCGCCGGCATCGTCATCTTTTCGGCGTTGGTCAGCGCCGAACTGAGCAGGAAGTCGTTGTAGGCCAGCAGAAAGCTGAACAAACCGGTGGTGACCACGCCTGGCCACATCACCGGGATGATGACGCGCCGAAAGGCCTGGAAGCGCGTGCAGCCATCCACCAGAGCCGCTTCATCGAGTTCGTTCGGAATATTCACAAAGAAGGAACGCAGCATCCAGATCGTGAACGGCTGGTTGATCGCCACCAGCACGAAGATCAGCGTGAAATAGGTATTGCGTATGCCCAGGGCGTCGAAAATGGTGAAGAACGAGGGCAGCAGGCTGGAGTGCGGAATGGCGCGGAACATCAGGGCAATCATCAGAAGCCAGAAGCCCAGCGAGCCGCGGTAGCGCGACAACCCGTAACCTGCCAGGCAGCCGACGGACAGAGAGATCGTCACAGTGAACACCGTCACCAGCGCTGTGTTGAGAAAGTTGCGGTAAAACTCCTTGTCGATCCACAGGCGCGAATAGTTCTCCAGCGTGAAAGGCGCGACCCACTTGATCGGCGACGAAAACGCATCGATGTACTGGCGAAACGAAATGATCGTTGTCCAGACGATCGGCAGCGACGCGATGATTAGCCAGAACGCCAAACCGCCATACAGCAGGAATGAAAGCGGGAGGCTACGTTTGTTGGCGACAGATGTCATATCAGACCCCCTGCTTTTGTTCGCGCCAGGTCTTCACCAGCAACGGGATCAGCAAAAACACAATACCGACCAGCGTCAACACCGCTGCAGCGCTCGCCTTGAACGGATTGTTCTGCTCCAGCAGGATGTGGTAGGTGAGGTATTGCACACTGGTAGTGAATGCGCCTTGGGTTAACAC
>JANOUM010000160.1:0-2067 GCA_031416855.1 Rhodoferax sp.
GTGCGCGCAAGGCTTTGTCTTCCGGAACCCGATCCGTCGAGAACCAAAATTCAACTATGTCATGGTCATGGGCCCTGACGATCTTCTGATCGAGCTCTTTCAGTGCCACGAGCCCGAGCGATGGCAGGTGCAGCGCTCAGACCCCGACAAGGCTGCTTCTGGCCGACGGCAGACGTTCCGGGCTGTCCTTACTCCAGGGTAAAGCCGACCTTCACCGTCACCTGCCAGTGGGCGACCTTACCCTCTTGGATGTGGCCGCGTGTTTCCACGACTTCGAACCACTGCATGTTGCGGATGGATTCGCCAGCCTTGGCAATGGCCGTGCTGACCGCGTCTTCGATGCCCGCAGGCGAGGACCCGGTGAGTTCGAGGATCTTGTACACGTGGTTGGGCATGGCAGCTCCTTTTGTCGACCAATCAGCGCAGCCGACCAGGAGGTCGATCGCGAACGGCAATCTAGTATGTCCGCTTTCGACCCGAAGCAGTCGCCGCATTGCGAAATGCACGCCGTCGGGGCACTATGCCTGCGCCTGCCGACGCGTGTCGGCTCGTTCCTTCAGCTCGGGAGAAGTTCGCAGTCCACCGCGAAGAAGCTTTGACCGTGCAAGCCACTGCGTCTCACTCTCTGCACCAGCTCGTGCAGGCCAGCCATGCGACGAGGAGCGAGAGCATGGCGCCACCGAAGCCCCAGAGCACCCCAAAGAAGAACCGCACGGTAACGAACGTGCCGACAGCGCACATGGCCATCAGCACCAGGGTGACCGCGAACTTCACCAGGAAGAGCAGTATCCGAGCGTCATCGGCTGTCCGGAGTACGCCGGCGCCGCCCTTTCGTTCCCGCCAGCTGCCGGGGCCGGTGCGGGCGCCGGCCGCGCCTCGCGCGCAACCTCCTTCCAGCGAACCGTGGCCCAGTAGTGCTCGAAGAAGTCCTGAGCCATGGTCAACTCGCGCGCGACGCCCGGAAGGCCGCACGGTCGCCCCGGCTCGCCCGCATCTCCCGAAGCCGCTGAGCGGCTTCGGGATGGAGCTGGTAATCGTTGATGCGGCGCTTGAGCTTGTACACCCAGCGCGCCTGCAGTTCGGGGGCCGCATGGCCGGCCACCCCGCCCATGAGGACTACTGTGTCGGCATGGAGCGCGTCGATCAGCGGCGCCAGCACTAGGCTCGCACTGCGACGAGCCGCAGGCACCGAAGGATCCTTGTCCATGCGGGTGCGGAACGGGCACAGGTTCACAAAGGCGACCTCCTCCCTCGCCTCCCCCAATGCCTCCAGCACACGCCCGAGAAGGGTGCCCATACCGATCGTGGGCGCCTGCGCGGTGAACGCTTCATAGACGCCGCGCAGCGCCACGCCAGCCTGTCCTTCCGCGGCAGCCTTGAGCGCCAGCAGGGCGTCAGCCACCGCCCTGTCGTGGGGCTTCACGTCGGTCTGTGAGTCGCCGCCTCCGCCCGGGTTCTTGCCCACGATGACCGTGCCGCGAAAGCGCGGCCCCACCCACCCTAGGTAGGGCACGCGCGCCAGCTCGGGAAGGGACACCGGCATGAGCTCGCCGGCGGGGAAGATCACCTCGCGCTGGACTCGCAAGGCGCGCTGCACGCCTAGGGCGATGCGCTCCCAAGCCGGTTCGGAGCATTGAAGGACGGCGGACATGAAGAGACTCCTGTACGCGGTCGACTACCGCGCTTCCTTCAGGATCTCATAGTCACGAATTAAAGTAAAAAGGCGAAGGGGTACCGCACCGCACAGCGGGGGCACCCCTTGACACCATTTTTGAATAAATTCGTCCACGCTGCCATCGTCATCATTGTTGAGGAACATGCCGCGGTTGCGGCAGCCAAAAGTGCCGCTGCCCCGCGAGTCAACGACAGGTCCGCTTTTGGCCGATACCTGCCGCTCAAGCGTCGAACATGACAGTCTGCTCCCGCCCGCATTCCAGCCCCAAGCCAGCAACCCCCTCACCGCCCCATCAACTCCCCCACCCGCCCGCGCAAAACCTCAAGCTGCACATCCACAGCCGCCAGCGCCGGCCCCGCATTCAACCCCACCCGACTCCACACCCCCCGACG
>JANOUM010000161.1:0-1558 GCA_031416855.1 Rhodoferax sp.
GCCGTGGCCGTCCTTGGCCAGTGCGCCGAAATTCAGCCGGGTCTTGCGGTACATGCCCATCTCGCCCGCCGCGTGGTGCAGCAGCCGCGTCACACGGGTGATGTCATTGTGCGCTCCGTTGGTGGTGCCCTGCTCGCCAAAGAACAGCTCTTCGTTGGCCATGCCACCCAGAAGCACACGCACCTCGTGCTCGATGTCGCCCTTGGTTTTGAGAAGGTTGGCGCCCTGCTTGTGGAATACGAAGCCCAGGGCGTTGCTGCGCGGATTGGCCTTGAGCGAAATCTTGATGGTCTTCATGTCCGCCATGATGCCGTCCCAGTTGCCGTCGGCAAGGCGGCGTTCGTGCTCGAGGTCCACCAAGAAGTGGCCCAGTTCGTGCACCGCGATGATGCGGCGGTCGCGCTCGCGCTCTTGCGTCGTGTGGGTATTGACGTTGCCTACCAGTACCCGCTCGGCGGCCTGCATCAGGGTATCGGCCCCAATCATGCCGCCCGCCTGCACGGCCGTGATGCCAGCCTGGTTGACGATGGTCTCCAGATCGGCCGGGCTGCGACCCTCGGTCACGTCCACCAGGTGACGCAGGTCCAGACCAGGCAGCACCTTGTTGGCACGCTGGCTCAGGTAATGGCCGATGATCGCCAGCCGCTTTTCGCGGTTGGGCATGCGAAAGTCCACCTTCATCTGAAAACGCCGCAGCATCGCTTCGTCCATCTGCATGGTTTCACTGTTGAAGTTGCTGGCCACGATCCAGATGATCTCCGCGTCGTTTTTGCTGCGTACGCCGTCCAGTACCGCCAAAAGTGTGTTGGCGGTATCGTCGTCGAACTTTCGGCGGCCGCCGCGCTTCATGAACAGATCCTGCGCCTCGTCCAGAAAGACAATGCAGCGGCGCCGCCGCTTGGCCATGGCCATGATGCGGTCCAGCGTTTTCGAGCCGCCGGCAACGTAGCCCGTTTCCAGGTTGGCCGCCGAATGAAACAGGATGGGGAGACGCAGTTCCTTGGCCAGATAGCTGGCCAGCTTGGTCTTGCCGGTTCCGGCCGGGCCGCTGAACATCACGTTGAATGGTTTGCGGATGCCGTACTCTGCGTAAGCCCCGCGGCGCTGGTACTGGTCCTTGATTTGCGCCACCTCGGCCTTGATGTCGTCCATTCCCACCAGGTCGTCAATGGAGCCCAGCACCTGTGCCGGTTCGACGAACTTGAGTGACTTGAACTGGACCTTGAGCTGGAAATACAAGAAGGCAAGCAAGCCGAGTGTCAGCACGGCCGATAAGACGCCGCTGGTCGCCGCCTTCCAGTTATTCTTCTCAGACAGCGGGCGGGCGTCGGCAAAGCGATGGTCCAGGCGCTCAAACACTTCGAGTACTCCGGGACCGAGTTCGCCGCGCGGAACAAACACCAGTTTGCCTCCCCAGGGCGCGGTCACGGCCTTGGCGGCAAATATGTCGGACTCCATGTCGCTCGGGTAGTAGGCAAGCTGCCGGCCTTGTGATTCGATCAGGATGATGCGTTCCGAGACGTTCCACATCAGCGGCTCGTAGACCACGGTGATGTGC
>JANOUM010000162.1:0-5234 GCA_031416855.1 Rhodoferax sp.
CGGGGCGGTGGCGAAATGGCGCGCCAGAGCGTCGGGGTCGAACTCGCGCCCGGCGACATGGCGCGACGTGGCCAGGTACAGCCCGCCGCTTTCGTCGATCAGGTTGATACCGACGAACTGCCCCTCGAACAGCCGCTGGCAGGCATCGGCGACGGCCTCGAACACCGGGCGCGCGTCCGCCATCGAACCGCTGATCACGCGCAGCACCTCCGCCGAGGCCTTCTGCCGCTCCAGCGCCTCCTTCGTCTCGTTGAACAGCCGCGTGTTCTCGATTGCGATCACGGCCTGGCTGGCGAAAGTCTGCAGCAGCTTGACCTGTCGTTCCGGGAATTGCCCCGGCTCGGGCCGGCCCACGACGATCGACCCGATCACGCGACCGTCCTTGAGCATCGGTACAGCCAGATTGCTGCGGTAACCGGCCAGTGCCGCCGGTCCCTTGAAGTCGTAGTCGGGATCGAGCCTGACATCGGCGATCTCTGCCGGGACGCGGTCGCGGATGGCGCGGCCACTCGCCGAAGCGTTCGTCGGCCGCACCGGGAAGGCGCCGCGCATCACCTCGTCAGCCTCGCGCGACGCGCCGCGGAAGGCCACCAGGTGCGCCCACTCGCCATCGAAGCGCGTGACCAGACAGAGGCTGGCGCCGCACAGCGCCTTGGCGCGCTCGGCAATCGCGTCGAACACCGGCTGCACGTCGGTCGGAGAACCACTGATGACCTTGAGGATCTCCGCCGTGGCGGTCTGCCGCTCCAGCGCCTCCTTCGTCTCGCGGAACATCTTCGCGTTCTGGATCGCGATCACCGCCTGGTCGGCGAATGTCTTGAGCAGTGCGCGCTGCTTGTCGCCGAAGGGGCCGAGTCTTGCGCTCAACACCGCGATGGATCCGATGCCCTTGCCTTCCCACATCAGGGGCGCGAACAATGCGGCGAAGTTGTACCCGATGATCTTCGCGAAGCGCTGCAGGCCAGGCACGTCGGTCGCGTTATGCATATCGGGGATGTCGGCGAGCCCGGTACGGATGGCAAGCTCGGTCGCGGTACCCGCCAGTGGCGACGGAAAGTGCTCGGCGATTGCCCTCTCCCGCTGCCTGGCCGACTCTGGCGTGAACGGCCCCGACGTATCGCCCACAAACCGGATGCCGCCCACCTGCAGCATTTCCCCTGCATCCACCTGCAGGATCATCAGCGCCAGGGCGTTCGGGAACAACTGCGCGGCGCTGTCGATGATCTTGTCGAACACCGGCTGCGCGTCGTCCACCGACGAGGCGATGACGTTCAGCACCTCGCTCGTCGCCGTTTGCTGCTCCAGCGCCTCTTGTGTTTCGCGGAACATCTTTGCGTTCTGGATCGCGATCACCGCCTGGTCGGCGAAGGTCTTGAGCAGGGCGCGCTGCTTGTCGCCGAATGGGCCGAGTCTTGCGCTCAACACCACGATGGATCCGATGCCCTTGCCTTCCCACACCAGCGGTGCGAACAGTGCGGCGAAGTTATAGCCAATGATCTTCGCGAAGCGCTGCAGTCCAGGCACGTCGACCGCGTGATGCATGTCGGGAATTTCAGCAAGCCCGGTGCGGATGGCAAGCTCGGTCGCGGTGCCCGCCAGCGGCGACGGAAAGGCCTGTGCGATATCGCTCTCCTTCTGTCTGGCCGACTCCGGCGCAAATGGCCCCGACGCGTCACCCACAAAGCGGATGCCGGCCACATGCAGCATGTCCTGTGCATCCACCTGCAAGATCATCAGCGCCAAGGCGTTCGGGAACAACTGCGCGGCGCTGTCGATGATTTTGTCAAACACCGGCTGCGCGTCGTCCACCGACGAGGCGATGACGTTCAGCACCTCGCTCGTCGCCGTTTGCTGCTCCAGCGCCTCCTTCGTCTCGTTGAACAACTGCGCGTTCCGGATCGCGATGACAGCCTGGTCGGCGAAAGTCTGCAGCAGCACCTTTTGCTGCGGGGGGAACTCGGCTGCATCCGGGCACAACACACAAATCGCACCGATCGGCGTGCCGTCGGACAAAAGGGGCACAGCCAGCGCACTGCGAAAGTTCAGCCCGTCGGCGCGGCCGCTGAAGACATAACCCGGCTGGGCGCACACGTCGGGTATCTCGACCGTTTGCCGATTCAGGATCGCCAGGGCGGTGGCGCTGTCGCTGCCCGGCCGATGCGGCCACATGTCGCGCCAGGGATTTTCGGCTGGCCCGGCCCGGTCATGAAATGCAGCGAGGTGGATCAACTCGCCGTCAAACCGTGTCACCACGCTGTGCTGCGCGCCACACAGGCGCAAGGCGCTGGCGGCGATAGCGTCGAACACCGGCTGCACATCGGACGGCGAGCGCGCGATGACCTTCAGGATCTCGGCCGTGGCGGTCTGGCGCTCGAGCGCGGCTTCAGTCTGCGCCAGGTGCTCTGCCTTCTGCGCCAGTTGCGCCTCGCGGGCTTCGGCCAGCTCTTGCTGGATGATGCGGGTGCGGTAGCCGTGGATCGCGTTCGGCACCAACACGAAGTTGCAGAAGCCGATGATGTTGAACACCGTCAGGGCCGCAAGCGCCACCGGCGACAGGGAATTGCCGTGCGGGACGAGCAGCTCACCGACGCCTGCCAGCACCATCACGCCAAGGGTCGCGGCCATCCAGTACCTGACGTAGCGCGGTTCTTCCAAAGCCGTGGCAAGGAAGAGCGGCGTCATCGCAAAGACCAGCACATAGCCCGAAGACGTGAACCCGCCCAGCGCCAGGTGAACCGCCAGCAGGGCCAGCATCGAGAGCCCATTGGTCAACCTCGCCAGCAGATAGTAGGAACGGCCTCTGGCGTACCCCACGCAGAACACCAACTGCGCGAATGCCGTCACGAACGCGATCTGTGCGGCCAGTCGTGCGCCGATCCAAGCGTAAAAGCCAGCATAGAGCAACCACACCAAGACCACCGCCAGTGCGATCCCTGCCATCAGGGACTTGCGCAACTTCCACTCGGGCGAGTCGTCCGGCTCGGTGGCATAACGCACAAAGCGATCCTTCAACCGCTGCACGGCTGTTTGCGGGCCCGCGCCCTGGTCTGTGTGGGAGGTGCTCACGTCTCGCCCCTGGCAATTGGTTCTGCGTGTCGAGGCGAGCGGCAGGCTCGGCCCGACAACGGTGCCATGCAAGCTGCGTGCAGGGCCCTGGCTTTGGCAGTCATGGTCGCGCCGCACCCGTATCCGACAAGAACTCGGCCGCCCTGCACACCGGCACGCCGCACCACGGGTGCAATATCAGCAGGTCTTTGTCACTGCTCACCAGCATGTCGGCCCGGCAGACCTGCACCAGCGCCAGGAACTTGTTGTCCATAACGTCGCGGCAAGGTGGCTGCAGCGCATCAACGTCGGCCTGCGTGACCGGAAAGAAGTGCATGCTGGTGCGCAACATGGCGACGAACTCCAGCCGTGCGTCGCGGGGCAGGAATCGATCCAGGCGCTCGCGCTGCATCACGCGCTCCAGCTCCAGCCAGGTGGGTACCGAAGCGCAGACATCACAGCGCGCCAATGCCAGTATGAGCGCCTGGTGTGGCAGCGAGCCCGGCTTGAGCGCCGCACCCACCAGCGTTCTGGTATCGAACACGACGCGCCTGGGCCAGCTCATCGCAGTTCATGAACCAGCCGGTTGATGTCGTCGTCCGACAGCTCGGCAGCGGCCAGTGTGGCAAGCGCCGTGGCGCGTGCGCTCCAGGCCTCAAGCACCTCCACCGCCTTGCTGCGGCGCACCCGCGCGTCGAGCAGTTCTTCCATGTCTTGCGGCGATACGATGAAAGCCGCCGGCCGGCCATGGCGCGTCACGGTCACCGGCTCGCGCCGCGCCATGTCTAGCAATTGACCAAAGCGGTTTTGGGCGTCAACGGAGGTAACGGAAATCATGGGCAGGCTCCGAAATAGTGGCTAATATGTACAGTATAGCTATGATGGCTAATAAAATTGTTTACCACTGAAGGCGTTTGCACATGCGTACCGTGGCACCCGTATCTCCCGGTGAAATGCTGGAAGAAGAATTCTTGAAGCCGCTGGGCCTGACCAAGTACCGGCTGGCCAAGGACATTGGCGTGCCGCCCCAGCGCATCGGCGACATCGTGGCCGGCAAACGCGCGGTGACCGCCGATACCGACCTGCGTCTGTGTCGCTATTTCGGCCTACGACACGGCCGTGGCGCGCGACGCCATGGGCGACACCTTGGCCCGCATCCAGCGCTGCGCCTTGTTGGAAACGTGAGCAAAGCGAGGCCCTGCTCCAGCACCACGAGTTGATATCAAAACGCACGAGTGATATCATTTCCCCAGACTTCCGGGAGCAATCGACCATGTCATCCGTCACAGTCAGGAATCTGCCTGACGCCACGCACCGCGCGTTGAAACACCGTGCCCAGCAACACGGCCGCAGCACCGAAGCCGAAATCCGCCACATCCTGGAAGCCGCAGTAAGGCCGGGCAATGGACTCGGTTCTGCGCTGGCAGCCATCGGGCGCAAGGCGGGCGGCATCACATTGCAGATCGAACGCGATCGGACCCCCGTGGTACCCGCGAGCTTCAAGTGATCATCCTCGACACGAACGTCGTCTCCGAACCCCTCAGGGCCGAGCCCGAACCTGCTGTGTTGGCCTTGCTGGACGCGCAGGCGCCGGCAACGCTGTACACGACGAGCGTCACGCTGGCCGAGTTGCTGGCCGGTGTTGCGGCCCTGCCGGCGGGGCGGCGGCGCAACATGCTGGGGCTGGCCGTGACAGAACAAGTGCTGCCCTTGTTCGAGGGCCGGATGTTGGCCTTCGACGCACAGGCTGCGCATGCGTATGCGCATGTCCACGCTGGCGCCTTGGCAGCTGGCAATCCGATCAGCTTTGCGGACGGGGCAATCGCGGCCATCGCAGCAGCGCATGGGTTTGCCGTGGCAACCAGGAACGTACGCGACTTCAAGGGCACAGGGGTCGAAGTGGTGGACCCCTGGCTGTCGGCGGCGGCACGCTGAACGCAGGCAGAGCGCTTGCCCGCGCCTGAATGGCGGATGGGCCTTCATCGTGCTCTCGCCTGCATCAGCGCTGCCACCAGCGCATCGACCCGGATCGGCTTGGTCACGTAGTCGTCCATGCCGGCGGCGAGGCACTCCTCGCGGTCACCCTGCATGGCGTTGGCGGTCATGGCGATGATGCGCGGGCGTTGCCCCGCTTTGAATTTGGCTGTGATGCGCCGTGACGCCTCCAGCCCGTCCATCTCCGGCATCTG
>JANOUM010000163.1:0-2970 GCA_031416855.1 Rhodoferax sp.
ACCTCGGGCACGAACAGGATGCCGTCGCGGAAGTCGACACCGACGATGCGCATTCCTTCGACCAGCGCGTCGTCCAGCACCCGTGCCGCCGTCCAGCCGCGGCCGAGCAGGATGTTGGTGGCTTCTACGACCTCGTCACGCAGGCCGTTGTACAGGTCGTCGTGCACCTGTTCGGTCAACTCCTCGTCGTTCAGCGTGGTCAGGTCCAGGTCGTCATCGAATACTTCAGCCATGTTGCAGGTCCTCGGGGTTCACACACAAGTCGGCAGCCGTCGCGGATGCGCGTATCGGCGTGGCCGAAATGGTACGGGGCGGCCCCAGCGGCCTCTGACAAATTAGCGACTCGGGGTTGTCGTCGGACGACATGCGCCCGGCACACCCGGGGCATGAGTTCGATGCATGGCGAGTCGTCGCGACCGAACTCGCGGTCGCATGCAGACAACCGGCGACCCGGCCGGTGCCTACACTGCCCTCCGACGGCGCGCGCGCCCGATGTTGTCACTTTTCGTCTCTTTGCAGGAATACCAGCACCATGTCCATACATCTGGAAGGCAAGCCCCACTACATCCTCAACGCTACCTGCGACAGCCGGCTGGGCACCGTCGCCGCCGTGTCGGGCTTCCTGGCATCGCGCCAGTGCTACATCACCGAGATGCAGCAGTTCGACGACGTCATCAGTGGCCGTTTTTTCGTGCGCATCAACTTCTTTGGCCAACCTGGCGAGACCCCCTCGATCGACGGTCTGCGCGAGCAGTTCCAGGACGTGGCCCGGCGCGAGCAGATGGAATGGGCGATCTACGACGCGGAAAAACGCCCGCGCGTGCTGATCATGGTCTCCAAATTCGACCACTGCCTGGACGACCTGCTGTACCGCCACCGCACCGGCGAACTGAAAATGGACATTGCGGCCGTGGTGTCCAACCATACCGACCTGCGCCAGATGGTCGAAAGCCGCCAGATCGAGTACATCCACCTGCCGGTCACGGCCGCCACCAAGCCGCAGCAGGAAGCAAAACTGCTGGAGATTGTCGCCACGACCAACACCGACCTGGTGGTGCTGGCACGCTACATGCAGGTGCTGTCGAACGACCTGTGCCGCCAACTGCGCGGCCGGGCCATGAACATCCACCACAGCTTCCTGCCCGGCTTCAAGGGCGCCAAGCCCTACCACCAGGCGCACGAGCGCGGCGTCAAGCTGACCGGCGCCACCGCCCACTACGTGACCGCCGACCTCGACGAAGGCCCGATCATCGAGCAGATCGTCGAGCGCGTGGACCACACCTACACGCCCGAGAAACTCGCCGCCGCCGGGCGCGATTCGGAATGCCGGGCATTGGCCAGCGCGGTGCGTTTCCATATCGAACATCGGGTGTTCCTGAATGGGGGACGCACGGTGGTGTTCCGGTAGGACGCCACGGCCAGGCAGTGCCGCCCAGCGCTGGGGCCACGCCTCAGGTCGCCGGGTCGCGGATTTCCCAGCGGATCCTGTCGATCCCGGCCAGCACTTCGGGCGACAGTACCGTGCCCCAGGCAGCCAGGTTTTCGTCCAGGTGCGCGGGTGACGTCACCCCGATGATGGTGCTGGCCACGCGCCAGTTGGTGTAGCAAAACGCCAGCGCCATCTGAGTCGGTGTCAGGCCGTGGGAACGTGCCAGCGCGTTGTATCGGCGCGCGGCTGCCAAGGATTCAGGCCGGCCCCAGCGCCGCTTGCGCACCGACTCGTAACGGGTGATGCGCGCCTGCGCGGGAGCGTCCGGGCCTTCGGTCCCGCTGGCATCGTACTTGCCGGTCAGCAGCCCCACGCCCAGCGGCGAATACCCCAGCAGCGACACGCCCAGCCGGTGCATGGTCTCATCCAGCCCGTTGTCGGCCGCGCGGTTGAGCAGGCAGTAGGTGTTCTGCACCGACACCACGCGCGGCAGATCGTGCTGTTCGGCCAGGCGCACGAACTCGTGCACGCCGTACGGTGTCTCGTTCGACAGGCCGATGTAACGCACCTTGCCGGCGCGAACCAGCCCCCGGAGCGCCTCGAGTTGTTCATCGATGGGGGTCTGCGAGTGCTCCTTGGCCGGGTCGTAATACAGCATGCCGAACGAGGGCACATGGCGCTCGGGCCAATGGATCTGGTAGAGGTCGATCACATCGGTCTGCAGGCGCCGGAGCGAGCCCTCGCACGACGCGATGAGGGCCGGCGCCGTCATGCCGGCACCGGCACGCACCCAGGGCATGCCGCGCGACGGACCCGTCACTTTGGTGGCCAGCACCAGCTTCTGGCGCGCTCCGGGCGTCCTGGCGAACCAGTTGCCGATGATGGTCTCGGTGGCGCCGAAGGTCGCGGCACGTGTTGGCACTGAGTACATCTCCGCGGTGTCGATGAAGTTGATGCCGCGTTCGAGCGCGCGTGCGAGGATGGCGTGCGAGGTGGCCTCGGCGACCTGTTCGCCAAAGGTCATGGTGCCCAGGCAGATGGGGCTGACCTGCAGATCGCTGTAGCCCAGTTGGACGTGGTGCATGGGGATGGGTTCGATAGGGGACTGAGAGGTCTGCAGTGTAGGTGCAGCCCGAGCCCGCGACCGGCCCGGTGGCACCTGAACCGAGGTGTGGCGTCAGGGGCAAACCCGGGCCGGCCGGGGCGGGGCGGGCCCGCCATTCACGCGGCGCGCCCGCAGTACGAGGACATTGGCAGCGTCGAACTGCACCTGTCGGCGTGGGACAGACCCCCGCATGGCGTCTGCCGCGCAGCACAATACCTGCTGAACCGTAACCAACGAGGCGCCAGCCATGCACAGCGACATCCGGCCTTTTCGCATCGCTGTTGCAGACGCCGTACTGCAGGACCTGCAGGCGCGCCTGCGCAATACCCGCTGGCCGGAGGCGGAACCGGTTGGCGACTGGAGCCAGGGAGCCCCGCTGGCATGGATTCAGGACATCTGCAGCTATTGGGCGCACAACTACGACTGGCGCGCCCGT
>JANOUM010000164.1:0-11569 GCA_031416855.1 Rhodoferax sp.
TGCTGGACCACGGCATCCTGTACGTGGCCCGTTTCGATGCGGACGGCAGTGGCAAGTGGTTGCCTCTGGTGCATGGCCAGGGGCCGCTGACGGTGGCCAACGGATTCGCCGACCAGGGCGAAGTGCTGATCAAGTCGCGCCAGGCCAGCGATCTGCTGAAGGCCACCAAGATGGACCGCCCGGAGTGGCTGGCCATCGACCCGCACAGCGGCTGGGTCTATTGCACGCTGACCAACAACAGCGCGCGTGGCCAGCCCAACCAGCCCGCGGTGGATGCGGCCAACCCGCGCGCCAACAACGCCATGGGTCAGATCATCCGCTGGAAGGACGACGGCGACTTCGACGGTGCGGGTTTCCGGTGGAACCACCTGGTCTTGGCCGGCGACCCGGCCCAGGCCCGGCCGGAGGCACGTGGCAACATTCTGGGTGACATTTACGGCTGCCCCGACGGCATCGCCTTTGACAGGCGCGGCGTGTTGTGGATCCAGACCGATGCCCACGCGACCCAGATGTACCGGGGTGAGTTCAGTAACATCGGCAACAACCAGATGCTGGCCTGCGACCCGGCCACCGGCGAGACCCGCCGCTTTCTGACCGGCCCCACCAATTGCGAGATCACCGGTGTGACGTTCACCCCCGATGGAACAACCATGTTCATCAGCGTGCAGCACCCGGGGGAGACACCGACCGATCGCAGCGACCCGCGCGAGCCCGCAAAATACTCCAACTGGCCGGACTACCGACCGGGAGGGCGACCGAGGTCATCGAACGTGGTGATCCGCAAGGTGGATGGCGGGGTGATCGGCACCTGAGGCACCGACCACCCTGTATGGCCTGCGCGAATGAACATCGCCACTGCCTACTCGGACTGGTCGCCGCGCTACGACTCGGAGATCAACCTGACGCGCGACCTCGATGCCGTCGTCACCCGGCGGCTGGCCGGCAGCGGACCGTTTCCACTGGTCGTCGAGGCGGGCTGCGGCACCGGCAAGAACACCCGGCACTTCTCGCAGATCGGCAGCGCCGTCCATGCGCTCGATTTCTCCAGCGGCATGCTGGACCTGGCACGCCGCAACGTTGCCGCGCCCAACGTGTTGTACCGCGAGGCCGACCTGACCGCCATCTGGCCGTGTTGCACCGGCGCGGCGGACCTGGTCTCGTTCAACCTGGTGCTGGAACACATCGAGCGGCTGGACGCCGTGTTGGGCGAGGCGACACGGGTTTTACGCCCAGGGGGGCGGGTGCTGGTGAGCGAACTGCATCCGTTCAAGCAATACCAGGGCAGCCAGGCGCGCTTCACCACTACCGAAGGCGCCGAGTTCAAGGTCCCGGCGTTCACGCACCATGTCTCGGACTACCTGCGCGCAGCGCTAGGCGGCGGGCTGCGCCTGGTGCAACTTGACGAGTGGTGGCACCCCGATGACGACGCGGATGGCGCTCCGCGCCTGCTGAGCCTGCTGTTCGAGCGTGGGTAGGCCAGGCCGATGCGCACCGGCGGGCCGTTCCCAAGGGCGAGCTCCGCAATCCGCAGCATGGAGAATTCCTGATGCGCCCCACGACACGACGGATCGTGCAGGCTATCCTGTATGAAGCGGTGGCGATCGGTTTCGTCGGGCCGGCGCTGGCCTGGCTGTTCGGTACACCCGCGCTCGTCACACTGGTGCTGGCGGTGGTCATGTCGTCGATCGCGCTGGCCTGGAGCTACGTCTTCAACGGCCTGTTCGAGCGCTGGGAAGCCAGGCAGAGCCGCAAGGGTCGGTCCTGGACGCGAAGGGTGCTGCATGCCAGTGGCTTCGAAGGCGGCCTGGTGCTGGTGCCCTTGATGGCCTGGTGGCTGGGCACCAGCCTGTGGCTTGCCTTCGTGGCTGATCTCGGCTTGCTGGCCTTCTTTTTCGTGTATTCGTTTGCCTTCACCTGGGTGTTCGACCGGGTTTTCGGATTGCCGGCCTCGGCGCTCTGAGGCGCCAGTCGCAGGCTACAGATGCTCCGGTTTGCGGGCCATCATGAACAGCAACGAACCACTGCCCGCGACCAGCGCCAGAACGGTGAACCCAAGCCGGTAGTTGCCGGTGAGGTCGGCCAATACGCCCGCCACCATGGGGCCGGCGATCTGGCCCAGTGCGACGATCACGGCGGAAAGCCCCAGAATCATGCCGATGGCATTGCGGCCGAAGTAGTCGGCACGAATGGCCTGCATGAAGGGCCCGCGCAAACCCCAGGCCACGCCGTGGATCAGCGCGAAGCCGACAACTTCGGCCGGATGGGTCGCATAGGTCAGCAGCAACAACCCCAGGGCATGGCCAAGCATGCACAAGGCCGATAACACGCGTTTTTCAAAGCGGTCGCCGATCACGGCGCTGAGCGACACGCCTGCGACCTGGCCGACAGTCAGGACCATGATCACCAGGGCGGCCTGCTGCATGCTGTAGCCCAGGCCTTCCTTCATGTGGGTGATGCCATGCACATTGACTGACGTCACCACCAGCAACGCAAAGGCATGCCCCAGCGCCAGCAGCCAGAAGGCGCGCGTGTGCAAGGCCTGTCGGACGGTGAACTCGCCCGCTACCTGCCGCACGCCAGATGCCTGCGCTTGCGTGCCGGCCGCAACAGGCACCGGTGGTGGCACCGGCAGACCGTCGATGGTGTCTCCGTGGTCCTGCGGGCGACGCCGGATTACGGCCGCCAGCGGCAGGCCGATGGCCAATGCAAGGATGCCGGAACCCCATGCCGTGGCGCGCCAGCCGAAGTGGTGCATGGACCACGCGATCAGCGGTACTGCCAGGCCACCCAGCGCCATGCCCATGCTCATGATGGCGATGGCCCTTGCGCGGTAACGCTCGAACCATTGGATCAGCGCCACGGACAGCGGGAAATACCCTCCCAGGCTGGCGCCGACGGCCAACATCACGGCGCTCACATAGAACCCATTGATGGAATCGACCTGGCTCAGGGCCACGAAGCCGAGCGCAAAGACCACCATGCCCAGACGAATCAGGTTCTGCGGGCCGAAGCGGTCCAGCAGCCAGCCCAGGGCAGGACCCATGATGGCGGACTCGACCGACTGCAGCGCCGCGGCGCCCGAAAGGGCCGTCTTGCTCCAGCCGCGCTCTTCCGAGAGGATGGCGACGTAGGCGCCAAACGCCTGGTTCAGCAGGGCGGCGAACATGAATTGGATGCCGAAAGCGGCACCCGCCATGCGCCAGCCGTAGAAAATCTTCACTGGGTCGTGGGCCGTCCGACGAGCGGGTAGGCCGGGTCGGTGTAACCCGGGGTCGACGGATGGCCGGAACCCACGAAACTGTCGACCAGGGCCTCGTCCTGCGCGGTAAAGGTGTAGTCCAGGGCGGGAAGGTAGTCCTGCCACTGCGCCAGCGTGCGTGGGCCGGCGATCACGGAGCTCATGATGGGGTTGGCCAGCACCCAGGCGGTGGCGAACTGGGCCAAGGTTACGCCGCGCGACTGTGCGTGCACGCCGAGTTTCTGGGCAATCACCAGCGACTCCTGGCGGAATTCGGTCTCGACCATGCGTTTGTCGGCACGCCCGGCACGCGTGCCTGCGTCGGGGGCCACGCCGGGCGCGTATTTGCCGGTCAGCACACCGCGGGCGATCGGGCTGTACGAGGCCACACCGACACCATGGAAATGGCAGGCCGGCAGGATCTCGACTTCCGGCATGCGGTTGAGCAGGTTGTAGTAGGGCTGGCACACGACCGGTCCAGGCATTCCCAGGCGCGCCGCCTGGTGCACCATGACGGCGATGCGCCAGCCGCGAAAGTTCGACACACCCCAGTAGCGGATCTTGCCCATGCGCATCAGGTCGGCCAGTGCATGCAGGATCTCTGCCATGTCCATGCCATGGAAGTCCCGGTGCAGGTACAACACGTCGATGAAGTCGGTCTGCAAGCGCTGCAGGCTGGCGTCTACCTCGCGCATGATCCAGCTGCGGGCATAGTGCGATTCGTTGACCCGGTCCGACATCTTGTTGCCCAGCTTGGTGGCCAGCACCCAGTCGTGGCGGTTCGGCTTCACGAGTGCACCGGTGATCTCCTCCGATTTGCCGAGGGTGTAGACGTCCGCGGTATCGATGAAGTTGACGCCGTGCGCGTGAGCGTGGGCGACGATGTTGGCGGCCTCGGCGCGGTCGGTCTGGTCGCCGAACATCATGGTGCCCAGGCACAGTGTGGATACTTTCAGGTTGCTTTTGCCCAGATTTCGGTAGTGCATGGTGGTCGTGGTGGGGTGGGTTGGCAGGATGGCTGGCGCAGGATGCGCGCCAGCCGCGAAAATTTCGGGCCTCTATGGCGCCCCGGTCTTGGAACCATTGCGCCTGACCCCAACTCCTAGAATCCAAAGGGTTATCCTACCCGGTTTAGCGAAGCATCTCCCCCATGGTCCCACACCTTGTCACGGCACTCACCGGCCCCATCAACGAGCTCGAGCAACGTGTCCTCGACTCCATGCCGGCGATCGAGCGCTGGTTTCGCCTGGAATGGATGGAGCACACGCCGCCGTTCTACACCTCGGTCGACATCCGCAATGCCGGCTTCAAGCTGGCGCCGGTCGACACCAACCTCTACCCCAATGGCTGGCACAACCTGACAGCGGCCATGCTGCCGCTGGCCGTGCAGGCGGCCATGGCGGCCATCGAAAAGATCTGCCCTGAGGCGCGCAACCTGCTGATCGTCCCCGAGAACCACGCCGTCAACACCGATTACCTGGCCAACGTGGCCCATCTGCGGCGTATCTTCCAGATGGCCGGCATGCATGTTCGCATCGGCTCCATCAACCCCGACATCAAACAGGTCACGGTGATCGACCTGCCCAACGGCGACAGTGTGAAGCTGGAGCCGGTGATCCGCAGCAAGCGCCGTTTGGGGGTGAAGGATTTCGATCCCTGCACCATTTTGCTGAACAACGACCTGACTGCCGGCGTGCCGGGCATCCTGGAGGACCTGCATGAACAATTTCTGCTGCCGCCGCTGCATGCCGGCTGGCCGACCCGGCGCAGGAGCCGGCATTTTCAGAGTTACGAAGAGGTCGCCAAGCGTTTCGGAAAACTGATCGGCGTCGATCCCTGGTTGATCAATCCAATGTTCAGCCGGTGTGGCGAGGTCGATCTGGCCACGCCCTCCGGCCGCGACAACCTGGTCACACACGTGGACGCGGTGCTCACCAAGGTGCGGCGCAAATACAAGGAATACGGCATCAACGAGAAGCCGTTCGTGGTGGTCAGGGCCGACAACAGCCACGCGGGAATGGGCATCCGCACCGTGCGCGACGTCAGGGAACTCGAGGGCCTGCAGGTCGAAGCCTGGCAGGCCGCGCCGCATGGTCCCACCCCCACCAGCGTTTTCGAGGTCATCGTGCAGGAGGGTGTGCTCACCAACGAACGCATCAACGATGCGGTGGCCGAACCGGTGGTCTATATGATGGATCGGTATGTGGTGGGCGGGTTCTACCGTGTACATGCCGGGCGTGGCACCGATGAAACCCTGGACGAACCTGGCTCGCAGTTCATGCCCCTGGCATTTGCCGAGAGTGCGCACTTACCGCAGTTGGGCATGGCACCGGGTGCCAGTGAGCCCAACCGCTTTTACATGTACGGAGTGATTGGCCGACTGGCGATGCTGGCCGCCAGTTACGAGCTGGAGGCCACCGATCCCGAGGCAGAGACCTACAACTGATGTCAATCGTAGTTGCTGCGATGCAACATCGCACGCCGATGTGTTGCTTTGGAGACACTTTGCAAGGGTGTGCCGGAGTCTGGGAGCGCACAATCGGCATCTTCCAGACTATGAATCCCGGCTGTCACTGATCTCCGGGTTGTTTTGTGTCAGCGTCCAAATCCCCACTTGCCGCGCTCACCGTGGGCGCCATCGGTGTCGTATACGGCGACATCGGCACCAGCGTCCTGTACGCCATCAAGGAAGTCTTCAAATCCGGGCATGTTCCGTTTACCCCGGAGAATGTGTACGGCATCCTGTCGATCTTTTTCTGGACCCTGACGATCATCGTCTCCCTCAAGTATGTGGTGCTGGTGCTGCGCGCCGACAACAACGGCGAAGGTGGGCTGGTGGCCATGCTGGCGCTGGCGTCCCAGGCGGTCAAGGGCAGCCCGCGGCTGCGTTCGGTGTTGCTGATCATCGGCATCTTCGGCACCGCGCTGTTTTACGGCGATGGCGTCATCACGCCGGCGATCTCGGTGTTGTCGGCGGTGGAGGGGCTGGAGGTGATCTCACCGGCATTCCAACGTTTCGTCGTGCCGCTGACGCTGGTGGTCCTGTTCCTGCTGTTTGCGGTGCAAAAACGTGGCACGGCCGGCATCGGCAAGTTCTTCGGTCCGATCACGCTGGTATGGTTTGCGGTCATTGCCCTGCTGGGCATCTCGCACATCGTGGACAACCCGGTCATCCTCAAGGCGATCAGCCCCTACTACGCGCTGACGTTCATGATCGAGAGCCCGGGCACCACCTTCATCATCCTGGGGGCCGTGGTGTTGTGCGTGACTGGCGCCGAGGCGCTGTACGCGGATCTGGGCCACTTCGGCAAGCGGCCGATCCGGCTGGCGTGGTTCGCGGTGGTGATGCCGGCGCTGACGCTGAACTACTTCGGGCAGGGCGCCTTGCTGCTGCAGAACCCGGAGGCGGTCAAGAACCCGTTTTACATGATGGCGCCCGACTGGGCGCTGATCCCGCTGGTGGTGCTGGCCACCATGGCCACGGTGATTGCGTCCCAGGCGCTGATCTCCGGCGCGTTCAGCGTCACCAAGCAGGTGATCCAGCTCGGCTACCTGCCGCGTCTGGCGATCGAGCACACCAGTGTGCGTGACACCGGGCAGATCTACATTCCCCTGGTCAACTGGGGCCTGTTCGCAACCATCGTGCTGGCCGTGGTGATGTTCCGCTCCTCCAGCAACCTGGCGGCCGCCTATGGCATCGCGGTCACCACCGACATGTTGATCACCACGGTGCTCACGTTCTACGTGATCCGATACAAGTGGAACTACCCGCTGGCGCTGTGCGTGCTGGCCACCGGTTTCTTCTTCGTGGTCGATTTCGCGTTTTTCGCGTCCAACCTCATGAAGCTGTTCGAGGGCGGCTGGTTTCCACTGGTCATCGGGGGCGTCGTATTCACCCTCATGGTGACCTGGAAGGACGGCCGGCGCCTGCTCAACGAGAAGCTGCGGGCCGACGCGATCGACCTGCCTAGTTTCCTGGAGGCGGTGTTCGTAAGCCCGCCGGCGCGGGTGGATGGCACGGCGGTGTTCCTGACCGCCGAGCCGGGCACAGTACCCAACGCGATGCTGCACAACCTGAAACACAACAAGGTGCTGCACGACAACAACCTGTTCGTCACGGTGCGCAACCACGAGGTACCGTGGATCGGCCTGGACAAGCGGCTGGAGATCGAGTCGCTGGGGCACCAGTGTTGGCAGGTCGTCCTGCACTACGGCTTCAAGAACGACCCGGACGTGCCCAAGGCATTGCAGCAGATCAAGGGGCGCGGTTGCGAGCTCGATCCCATGACCACCAGCTATTTCCTGTCGCGTGACACGGTGGTGCCGACCATCGGCAGCGGCATGTCGCAGTGGCGCGAGAAGCTGTTTTCGCAGATGCACCACAACGCCAGCGGCGCGGCCGACTTCCTGAACCTGCCCAACAACTCGGTGGTGGAGCTGGGGTCGAAGATCGAGATCTGAGAGCGTGAGAGGCAATCGCTTGAGCCAACGTCAGGCCCCGCAAGGGTTGTCATTGGCGTCCTGTTGCCTGGTCGCGCGAGGCCTGACCCTTCGGGCCGGGACCCCCAAGGGCGCCATGCGGTGTTGCGCCGCTGGCCCTTGCCCCGGCATGGGCTGCGTGACGCGCCTTGCCTGGCACCCTTGGGCACCCCGTCGTGGGCCCAACCCATTGCCCCACACGCTCTGACGCCCGATGCGTGTTCTCGACGACCTGAGCCTCTCGACTTTCAGCGCCGGATTCGTCGCCGTCCTGGTGGGTTTCACCAGTTCGGTGGCGATCGTGTTCCAGGCGGCGCTGGCTTTTGGCGCCACGCCGGCGCAGGTCTCGTCCTGGATGTGGGCCCTGGGCGTCGGCATGGGCCTGTGTTCGCTGCTGCCCTCGTGGTGGTTGCGCAAGCCGGTGATGGTGGCCTGGTCCACGCCGGGTGCGGCGGTGCTGGCCACCGCCGGTGTGGTCGGCGGGTTCAGCATGGCCGATGCGGTAGGCGCCTTCATCGCCTGTGCGGCGCTGATCATCCTGTTTGGTGTCACTGGCTGGTTCGAGCGCATCATGAACCGCATCCCGATGGCGATCGCCTCAGCACTGCTGGCCGGTGTGCTGGCACGATTCGGGCTGCAGGCGTTCATGGCCGCCCAGACTGCGCTGCCGCTGGTGTTGCTGATGTTGGGCAGCTACCTGCTGGCGCGCCGCCTGTGGCCGCGATACGCCGTCGTCCTGACCCTGCTCGCTGGCATGCTGCTGGTGACGTGGCAGGGGCAGTTGAGCCTGTCCGCCATCCGCATGGAGCTGGCCGTACCGGTGTTCACCATGCCACAGTTCAGCTGGAGCGCTCTGGTGAGCCTGGCCATTCCGCTATTCGTGGTGACCATGGCCTCGCAGAACCTGCCCGGGGTGGCAGCGATCAAGTCGGCCGGTTATGGCGGTGCCAACGGCATCCCGATATCCCGGGTCATCACGCTGACCGGCGTGGGCACCCTGCTGCTGGCACCTTTCGGCGCCTTCGCGCTGAACCTGAGCGCCATTACGGCGGCCATCTGCATGGGCCGCGAGGCGCACGAAAACCCGCGCAAGCGGTATACCGCAGCCATGGCGTGCGGCGCGATCTATGTGGTGATCGGCGTCTTTGGTGCCACCTTCACTGCCGTGCTGACGGCCTTTCCGAACGAACTGGTGGCGGCGATCGCCGGGCTCGCGCTGCTGGGCACGATCGGCAACGCACTGGCCGTGGCACTGCAGGACGAGTCACACCGGGAGGCCGCAGCGATCACCTTCCTGGTGACGCTCAGCGGCGTGGCGATCGCCGGTATCGGCTCTGCGTTTTGGGGCGTGGTGGCGGGTGGCATCGCGATTGCAGTGCAACAATACGGGCGCCGCAACGCTTGATGGTCCGACTTCCCATGCACATCCTTTTCGTCGCCGACCCCCTGGAGTCCTTCAAGACCCACAAGGACACCACGTTCGCCATGATGCGCGAACTGCAACGACGCGGCCACCGGGTGTCGGCCTGCGAGGTGACCGACGTGGCCTGGACCAGTGGCAGCCTGGTGAGCGCCGCGGCGCGCGAGATCCGCCTGACCGGTGATGCAGCCGACTGGTTCCTCACGCTGTCCGACGGTGGTGGCCCTGCGCGCCCGGCGCTGAAGGACTTCAGCGCAGTGTTGATGCGCAAAGACCCGCCGTTCGATTCCGAGTATTTCTACGCCACCCATCTGCTGGAGCAGGCCGAGCGCGAGGGCGCGCGGGTATTCAACCAGCCGCGCGCCCTGCGCGACCATCCGGAAAAACTGGCCATCATGGAGTTTGCGCAATTCTGCGGGCCGACACTGGTTACGCGCAGTGCGGCCGACATCAAGCGTTTCCACGCCGAGCACCGCGACATCATCCTCAAGCCCCTCGACGGCATGGGCGGCGCCGGCATCTTTCGCGTACGCGATGACGGGCTCAACCTGGGCGCGATCACCGAGACGCTCAACCGGGACGGTGCGCAGTCGGTGATGGTGCAGAAGTTCCTGCCCGCCATTGCCCAGGGCGACAAACGGGTGCTGCTCATCGGCGGCTATCCGGTACCCTATTGCCTGGCGCGCATCCCGCAGGATGGCGAGGTGCGCGGTAACCTGGCCGTTGGTGGCAAGGGCGTGGCGCAGGCACTGTCGCCGCGCGATCGCGAGATCGCCGAGGCGTTGGGCCCGGTGCTGGCAGCACGCGGCTTGTTGCTGGTGGGTGTGGACGTGATCGGAGACCATGTGACCGAGATCAATGTCACCAGCCCGACCTGCTTTCAGGAAATCAGCGACCAGACTGGTTTCGATGTACCCGCGATGTTCGTGCATGCCCTGGAAGCGGCAATCGGTTGACTTGGTAGTCGTATCAGTAACTCAAGGAGACAGTATGAAGTTGGTTCTTGTCGCGCTGGCATTGGTTGCCGGCACCGTGTCGGCCCAGACCCTCAAGAGCATCAGGGTCGACACGGCCCAGGCCCAGGTGGGCCAGACTGTGACGGCCACGGTCGCACTGGAGTCGGCCAACGCGCCCAATTGCGGCCTGCGCTTGCGCTGGGGTGATGGCGCAGTCACCGAGCGCAAGATCAACGATGCCAAGGAAATGCCCTTCGTGACCACGCATACCTACGCCAAGGCCGGTGATTACACCGTGGTCGCCGACCCCGGCAAAGTGGGCGGTAGCCTGGGATGCGTCGGCAAGAAGATGAACGCGATGGTCAAGGTGGTGGCCCCGCCCCCGCCGCCGGTGGCAGCGGCGCCAGCAGCGGGTGCTTCCGCGTCCAGGACGGCCATAGGCCCGACCTGCCCGGCGGACTGGAAACTCAACGCCAAGTCGGTCGTCAAGAAGACGGGCGCCTATGCCTGCACCGCCAAGGCCGGAACCGCGTTGCCCGACAAGAAACCCGCCTGTCCGGGCGATCTGACCTATTACGAAAACAGCAAGAAAGGCCTGCTCGGCTGCAAGCCGTGACCGTACCGGGGTCGTACCGGGGTCAGGTCGTTCCGTTTTGCCGTTTTGCCCTTTAGCCCATGAAATAGTAGTTTTGGAGTAAAGCAAAAAGCAAAGACCTGACCCCTTGGAAATCTGACCCCTTGGATATCAGGGCCGTGGCTCGGACCACAGCTTGCCGCCTGTGGCCCAGTTCTCGCGCTTCACATCCGTGATCAGGATGTCGACGGACTCGGGCGAACCGCCCAGCACCTCGACACTGACGCGGGTGATTTCGGCGACCAGCTTCTTCTTCTGCTCGACGGTGCGGCCTTCCATCATTTCGATATGGTATGTGGGCATGGGGACTCCTGGATGAATACGTGGTGGTTCAGGCTTGTTTCGGTTTTGGCGCGCCGGCAGTCTCAACTGGCAACATCAGCACGAACGCGGCCGTGCAGCAGGCAATCGCGGCCATGGACAGCAGCAGGGTCGCGAAGCCCGCCACCTTGACTGCCGGGCCCAGCGAATATACCGCCAGCGAGCTGATGCCGAAGGACACTGCCAGCCGCATGCCGCTTACCCGCGAGCGGATGGCGTCGTCGACATAACGCACGATCATCGCGTCGGTGAACGGAATTGCGCCGAAGATCGTGACCATGAATCCGATCTGCAGCCAGAACAGGGTCCAGCCCTGCGCCTGAGCCGCCAGCAGGAACATCGGCACCTGCAGCAGCACGATGCACAGGTAGAGCTGCTTGAGCGGGAAGCGGTCGATCAGGCGCCCGACGATCACCTGCGCCAGTGACGCGACGGTGTAGACGCCGGCCAGCATGACGCCGAGCTGCGCCGGGTCTTCCACGATGCCCCGGAAACGCTCGCGCATCAGCTCGCCGTTGCCA
>JANOUM010000165.1:0-4195 GCA_031416855.1 Rhodoferax sp.
CTGGGCCTGACGTGCCAGCGCATGACATCAAGCGGATTACGGGGTGTTGTCCTACTTCAGCAACCGAAGCTTGCGCAATGCCGGTGCCTGATTCAAGTTTACAGTCGCCCACGGAGGCAACCAAAATGGACAACGCACAACATGACGTCTTGACTACCGCCCAGCGCGAGATGGTGGTTTCGCACCTGATCGCGGCACCTGCCGCCTTGGTGTTCAGGGCCTGGACCGAGCCCAAGCAGTTGGAGCAGTGGTGGGCGGCGGACGGCTTCACGACCACGGTGCACCAGATGGACGTGCAGGAGGACGGCATCACGCACCTGGCCATGCAAGGCCCGGACGGGTTGGATTACCCAAACCACTTCGTCTATTCCCAGGTCAAGGCCGCCCGGTTGCTCTCGTACCTGCAGAGCGACGGTAGCGACGGCGACAACGATGCGGCCGAGGTCAGCGTTGCAGTGTCGTTCGACGAGAAAACGGATGGGCGGACCCGCGTCACCCTGCAGACCTTGTTCAAGAGCGCCGACGAACGCGACCGCGTGATCCAGGAGTTCGATGCCCTGAATGGCGCCCGCCAGACCCTGGAGCGCCTTTCAGCGTTCATGGCGCAATCGCAGTCCGGCAGTTGAGTGTCGTCAGGCATTGGTCCTGTGCTCTATGGCCGCGAGGTCACCGCCCTGGTGGCCAAAACGTCCTGACGCCCCGCCGTAGTGCCGGCGCGTCTGCTGTCGCAAAGGTTGTCAGTCGAGCTGTAGGCCCATTTTCCTGATCAGGGGCCCCCAGCGCTCGTTTTCGGACTGGATATACGCCGCCAGTTCGCGCACACCGGAGGTTTGCGGAATGAAACCGAGTTCTGCAAACTTGCGTTTGGTCTCCTCCGACTCGACTGCCGCCATGACCGCCTTGTTCAGTCGGGCGATAACTGGCTCCGGAACCCGGGCAGGCGCCATCACGGCGAACCAGGTGAAGGCCACAAGACCCGGATACCCGCTTTCTGCAAATGTCGGAACATCCGGTGCCACCGCAGACCTGACGCTGTCGAAATTCCCCAGGATCTTGATCTTTCCATCGCGGTGCATCGGCAGCAGAGTGGCCATGGCATCCACCAATGCGTCCACATGCCCTCCGGCAAGGTCTGCCAGCGCCGGTGCCGTGCCACGATAGGGCACCTCGGTCATCTGAATGTTGAGTGTCTGGTTCATCAGCACATTGACCAACTGGGAATTGGCCCCGGTGCCAGCCGAACCGTAGTTCATCTTGCCCGCGCGCGCCTGCGCGTAGTCCCTGAATTCGGCCAGGGTGGACACGGGAAGGGATTTGCGGACGCCCAGCCCCAGCGGCACCTTGACCGCCATGGCAACGGGCGCGAAGTCGTCCACCTTGTAGGGCAGCTTCTTGTAGAGATGGGGGTTGGTGCACAGGGTCGTGGTGGTGACCATCAGCACCGTATAGCCGTCGGGCGCGGCCGCCGCCACGTGCTGGGCGCCCAGGATGGTGCTGGCCCCCGGCTTGTTCTCGATCAGGACATTCACGCCCAGAGATGCCCGCATCTGTTCCGCAATCACCCGGCTGGCCACGTCGGTCGGCCCGCCGGCCGCATACGGAACCACCATCGTCACCGGACGGGCCGGGAAGGCCTGCGCGTGCAGAACTGAGGGCGCCAGCAGCGTGCTGCCCAGGCCAGACAGAAGCAGATCGCGGCGCGACAGTTTGCGCAAGTTGGTCATTCGTGATTCCTTTCGTAGGGAGGGTGGTGTGCTTGGAGGCCTTGGGCGGTCTTCAGGCGGGCGGGTGCAATACGTGATCGAGCTTGTAGACGCGGGCCGCAGTCGCATGCAGCAAGGACGCCTTCTCGGACGCCGACGCCCCGGCAGCGAGCCGTTTGAAGGCATTCCACAGGACGGTGTAGGAGTACATTGCCTTGTCGACAGGGAAGTTGCTCTCGAACATGCACCGGTCGACACCAAAGGCCTCGATGCAGGTGTCGACATACGGGCGCCAGGCCCGGGCCAGCGCATCGGACGACGGCGGCAGCGCCAGTTCATGAAACCGCGCGCCACAGATGATCATGCCCATGCCTCCGAGCTTGATGCTGACGTTTGGCGATTGGGCGAGCAACCGGATATCGGATTGCCATCGGCGGAAAGTTTCACGTTCCTGGCCCACGTAGGGGCCGACGCCGATGATGCAGCCGAAGTGGTCGAGCACGATGGACAAGTCAGGCATTGCCTGCGCAGCCGATGCCAGCTCCTGGATCTGGCAGTGGTAGAGCATGGCGTCAAAGCTCAGGCCGTATTCGGCAAGTATGGTCATGCCGGTCCTGAAATGGGGATGCGCGAGCAGGTTGGCCGGCGCGGGGCGCAACACGATGCCTTCCGGGAAATGCGGGTCCCGCGCCACGCTGTGGCGCACGCCCTTGAAACGCGCGGGAGCAACGCCAAGATGCGCGTCTAGGACTGCGCGCACACCCTCCCCGAGCGTCAGGTCGGCGAAACCCACGATACCTTCGCACAGCCTCGGGGCACCGCCCCTTTGCGCAGCAGCCTGCGCGAGGCCCTCGATCGCCTCCGTCTCGCCGACGCAGCGCAACGCCTCCGGTCCACTGGTCCGGTACCCGTGGTGGGCCTGCACGAACACGGTGGCGATGACATTGTGGCCCGACGATACATCGGCCCTCAGGTCCTCGATACCGTAGACATTGCCGGCTTGCTGCCAGATGTGGTGATGCGCGTCGATGATCGGAAGGCCGGGCTCCAGGATGTCTTCACGATGCCGGGCAAGCCAGGCGGGATCCGGGTCGGGGTACCTGTAAGCTCCCGTGACGTCAAGCGCCATCGGACATCCCCGGCCTGGCTTGGAAAGACACCAACACGGTACGCCACGCGGCCCGTCTGCGTTTGGAAGGCGCGCAGGCATTGACCCACTTGCCCGGCAAGATGCCCTGCGGCCAGTGGGCCTTGCGCTGGCCGGTGCAACCCACGGACGTGCTCACGCTCTGGTGTGGCGGTCTGTCAGGGCACCGGCCGCCCCTGTCGGCGACGACGGATTCAATAACATGGTGTTGGCGCCCCTGAAAGTCGATTTGTTGTCGGATTATTCGAGAGCAGGATCGACTTGTCAATCACCGAAATCCAGGGGATTTACCTATAAATGAAGCCTGCGCGCCCAGCTTTCACCAGCTTGCGAGATCTGACAATTATTCGAACTTCTCGTCGTAGGCCGTCTTCTGACGGGGGATATGGGACAAGACGACGATCAGTTTCATCGGACTGGCCTGGTCTCGTCAAATCGTTGGACTGGAAAATCCGCAAGGCCAAGAAGAAGGACAGCGCGCCTGTTGCCGTCATGGTGGAGGTGCGGGCGAAAATCCGGGCCCTGCTGGCCCTCCGATAGCAACGGTTCGCTCACAACCAAGGTTCGAATCCCCTGGCCCAGAAAAATTCAGGGTTGCTTGACCTGAGCAAGTTAGTGGAGAGATCTGTTCTGCCCGGCGACTGCCGATGAAGAGTCGCTGCGTTCCGTCTCGCATTTGCTCTGGCGCACAGTGCGCCGTCTACATTTCGATCAGCATCCGTCATGGATGGGGCGACCTGCGGGGCTGACCCCATGCCGGCCCCTTCTGGGTATCGACTGCGACAGGATCAAGTGCGGCCTGCGGCGCAACTGAAGCGCGGCCCTACCAGACAGACTTCTTGACACCGGGGGCGATGCCCAGGGTGCCCAGCAGCGCATCGTAGAACTTTTTCGACACCTCGAGATTGTTGAATCCGACCATCACGTGGCTGAACATATGGATCTCCTTTCGGGCCGGTTTGTGGGCTGCCGGCGATGTGGGTGGCACCAATGCCGGATTTGCCAACCACCACTGGTCGTTCTCGATCGCCGGGCTCCAACACGCCCTGGGTCCGCAACGCCTGGTGGAAATCAACAACTTCACCGCCCTCGCCTTGTCCCCGCCGGCACTGGGCAACGCGGACCTGCATCCGAACCGCCCAGCGACCGGGCCCCCCCCGACGTGCTGGATCGCGCCACGTCCGGCACGGACCACCACCGCACGGTTGCGCTGGAGTTGTCCATCTGTGTTTGATCGTAATATGCCCAAGTTGGAATATCAATGCGCATACTGACTGTCACCGTCCTGCTGTTGTCCCTCGCCAACGCGAGCCAGGTGTTCGCCGGCCCGGGCGAGGATGCTGAT
>JANOUM010000166.1:0-3487 GCA_031416855.1 Rhodoferax sp.
TCAACGAGAACGCTTAAGTGTTTGAATTAAAAGGTACGCAGAAAGAAAAAAGGGCGCGTCGTGATCGGACGCGCCCTGAACCAACAATCATTGGCAACTGCGATAGTTGGAACTTCATTGTAGGCAAAAAGGCCCAAAAACCCAGACCCGGATCGCGATTTACTAGGCGTTGCAAGCCAACAACAAGGTAATTATCCACAAGTTATCAACAGAATCGAAAGTTTGCCTATGGACAACATGTGGGTGAACTGTGGATCAGGTCGGGTGCGGTCAGACCTATCTCACATCGTGGACTATTGGCACGCCAATATGTCGGGAAGACCGTTTAAATCTGCCCTATTCTAACCAAAGGACGGGCTAGAGCCTATGAATGTTAGTGGGCACCCACAAATAACAAAACTTTCGTGCCAGAAAAAAATATTTTTGAAGATTACGCGCGACGGGCTGAATGTGACCAAAAAGCCCTCAACCCACTCGGGCTTTGTTGTGGCCCCCGACGGCAGCAGGGCCTTATTACCGGCTCAATCGGATCACTGCGTATTGCGCCCACTCGCCGCGCCGAAACAGCACATTCACTGGCTTGGTGCGATCAATGCGCGCAACCGCCGCATCAAAATCCTTGACACCAGCCACCTCGACATTGGCGATGGCAACGATGACGTCACCTTCACGCAGCCCCGCGCGCGCCGCGCCCTCCGTGGCTGCATCGACCTTGACGCCACCTTTGAGTTTGAGTTCCTTCTTCTGTGACTCACCAAGTTCACTCACGGTCAGGCCAAGCACCTGGGCGGCAGCGGAAGGTTTGGATTTGTCTTCGCGTTCCACCGGCTTTTGGGTCACTTTCTCCGGCTCCAACTCGATAATCGTGACGCTAAGGTCCTTGGTGCCGCCGCGGCGGAACACCGTCATCGTGCTTTTTGATCCAGGCTTGATGCTACCCACCAGGCGCGGCAAGTCACTGTGCTTCTCAATGGTCTTGCCATCGAACTTCAAGATGATGTCCCCGGCCTCTACACCCGCCTTGTCGGCCGGCGAACCGGACTCGACACCGCGCACCAAGGCCCCGGAAGGCTTGCCCAGGCCGATCGATTCAGCCACATCCTTGGTAACCTGATCGATCTGCACACCGATGCGGCCCCGTGAGACGCGCCCCGAGCTCCGCAGTTGTTCGCTCACGCGGATCGCCTCGTCCATCGGAATCGCGAACGAAATGCCCATGAAACCGCCAGAGCGCGAATAGATCTGGCTGTTGATACCCACCACTTCACCGCGCATGTTAATCAGAGGTCCGCCGGAATTGCCCGGATTGATCGCCACATCGGTCTGGATAAAGGGCAGGTAATCACCCGTGTCACGCTGCTTGGCGCTGACGATTCCGGCGGTGACGGTGTTCTTCAGGCCGAACGGCGAACCGATCGCCATGACCCATTCTCCAACCTTGAGGCGATTGACATCGCCGACCTTGATAGCTGGCAGCCCCATGGCCTCGATCTTCACGACAGCGACATCGGTCCGCTTGTCCGCGCCGATGATCCGTGCCTTGAACTCCCGATCATCGGTCAGCGTCACCAGAACCTCGTCCGCGCCCTCAACCACGTGGGCATTGGTCATGATGAAGCCGTCGGCGGTCAGGATGAAACCCGAGCCGACACCGCGCGGCTGCTCCTCTTCCTGCGGCTGGGGACGGTTCGGGCGCGGCGTTTGGCGCGGCGCGTTGGGAATGGGCACCCCGAACCGGCGGAAGAACTCAAGCATCTCCTCGTCGGGGCTTCCGCCCTGGCGCGCCCGCGCGGACACCTTCTCCAGGGTGCGGATGTTGACGACTGACGGCCCCACCTGCTCCACCAGGTCGGTGAAGTCGGGCAGCGCCCGAGCCTGCGCGGCCACAGGGCCTGCCGGAACAAATGCACACGACACAGCCAGCGCCCCCAACGTCAGCCAGCGGCGCAGGGCTTTCACTTCGACTTGAATCATTTTCCAACTCTCCTGAAAAAAGGATGGTCACCGGTCACGCCAGAGCGCTGCCGGTTTTTGATGCGGAACAATACGGACATGGCCCGATATCGCCATAAATGGGGCACTATTTGACGCGCTCAAGGCCCTGCGAGAATGCATGCAAGGTCTGGATTGGTGCCTCGCCGACCACCGTCAGCCACCATTCGCCGCCCTTGTCCACCAACTTGCGCGTCAGGGTGTGTGTCGCCCCGGCGGCAGACACCCCCTCCTGGGCATGCCGGCGCCGGTCGAAGGCCTCGACGAACAGCGAAACCGATGCGAGGCCGTCTGAAAAAACCCACTGCATCGTCTTGTCCGAAGCCGGATCGCCCGCAGCACCCGGGCGACGATGACAACTCATCGATCTGAATCCGGGAACCGGAGTCCTCAACACCCATCCCTCGGCCATTGCGGTGGTCTTGACCAATTCGGTGCGCTCGATCCGGTAGCCCTCCGTGTTGTTCATCATCTGCGTGAGTTTGGCCATACTCACGGGGGCATTGAGTTGAAGCTCGGAAAACGCGACCTGTTCGACCACCTTGCCATCGCCATCCAGGGTCTGCAACTTGACCACCAGGCCACTCTTCTTTTCGTTCCAGACACGGTAGCCAAAGCGCAGTCCGTCTTTGGGTTGCAGCGCAACCACCTCCGCTTCAAAACCTGCCACGCGCTCGACACCGATCTGCCTTGCCGAGTAAAACTGCGCGATCGACGAGTCCGGGGAGGCCAACAATTGCGGGAACAACCCCAAGGCCTCGCGCCGCTCGGCTACCGCGGTTCGGGTCTCGGGCATGAACGTCACCACCTCATCGTTGCGCCGGAAAGTGGAGCGCGGCGCGCCGTTCAGCGATTCAACCCGCTCCATCTGTTGTGTGCCGTCGCATATATGCCAGATACGGGCGCTCGACATGCTCGATCCAGCCGACACCACGAACGTGCCGATGTAGGCCCGCTTGCGGGATGCCTCGTGCATTCTGGTCAACCACTCCGCTATGCCGAGTTCACCGTGTTTTCCATCCAGGGCACCGGCCGGGCCGGCCACCTGCGCCAACGCCGTTGGCGGGTGCGCGAGGACCTGCGGCACCAGCAACAAGCTCGCGACCATGACCACCAGGAGCCGCCGTGCAGTGTTCCAAACCGTGAACCGGGGCGCAATCATGGCGATGCGTCAGCGGGCCGAGCCGTCAAAGGTCGCATTGCGCAAAAAGCCCGCTGGCATCTGCAAGGCGGAAGTACCGCCGAACTGCTTGTGCGCCGCGAGCAATTCATCGAGGCGTGCGTCCCGCAACATCACGGGCGCCGCAGACAGGATGGGGGTTGGGGCCGCTGCCGCTGGCGCCGTGGCAATCGCCTGCACTCCTGGGACGGCAGCGCTCTGCGCGACGATACCCGCACCGGCGTCCAGGCTGGCGAAATGCCAGCCAAACGTCGCCATCGCGGCGAACGAGGTCAGGCCGGCCACCAGCTTCCAACGCATGACCGGGTCGTTGGC
>JANOUM010000167.1:0-13701 GCA_031416855.1 Rhodoferax sp.
CTCGTTGTAGGCGCTGAAGATCTCACCCTCGTCCAAACCGAGCGACTCGACGATGTACTGGTAGGCGTGGGTATGGATGGCTTCCTCGAACGCCTGGCGCAGCAGGAACTGCCGGCACTCGGGCGCCGTGATGTGGCGGTAGCTGCCCAGCACGATGTTGTTGGCAGCCAGTGAATCGGCCGTCACGAAGAAGCCGAGGTTGCGCTTGATGATGCGGCGCTCGTCCTCGGTCAGGCCGTTCGGGTCCTTCCACAACGCGATGTCGCGCGTCATGTTGACCTCCTGCGGCATCCAGTGGTTGGCGCAACTGGCCAGGTACTTTTCCCACGCCCACTTGTACTTGAAGGGCACTAACTGGTTGACGTCGGTCTGCCCGTTGATGATGCGCTTGTCGTCAGCGCGCACACGGCGCGGCGGCACGACTGTTGTCGGCGCGGCGACCTGTGCACCATCGTGCAAGGTGCGAATTTCAGTTGCGTTCGGGGTTGGGTCCATCAAGCGGCTTACGGAGGAGCCGCGTGGCAAAAGCGTTGTCGATGGGGGCTTGACTTCTTCGTCCCAGGTCAGCATAGATGGTTCCAATCAGCGAATTATGAGAGCAGCGACGTGAAATGAAAAGTGTTCATTCACATCGCCGCGATTTTGTGTTGTTCAATTACATCGCGCAGTGACAATCCGCACGTCACTGACAGGCTTCACAGGTTGGGTCATCGATACCGCAGAACTTGATGTCTGTGGCCGCATCGACCGCCATCTGGCTTTGTGCCGTGACCGCGACCTTCTCGAGCGCACTCAATGCGGTGCCGCCGGAGCGAGGATCCGCACCACCGGAGGAAACAGCATTCAGGCGCCCTGCCGTCACGGTCGATTTCTCGGCATGTGTGGCCGACATGGTGCGCAGGTAATAGGTGGTCTTCAGGCCACGCACCCAGGCCAGCTTGTAGGTGTCGTCGAGCTTCTTGCCCGATGCGCCTGCCATGTAGATATTGAGCGACTGCGCCTGGTCGATCCACTTCTGGCGCCGCGCCGCTGCCTCTACCAGCCAGTGCGTCTCGATCTCGAATGCCGTCGCGTACAGCGACTTGATCTCTTCCGGCACGCGGTCGATCGGACGCAGTGAGCCGTCGAAATGCTTCAAATCCATGACCATCACGTCGTCCCACAGGCCCAGGCGCTTGAGGTCGTGCACCAGACCGTTGTTGATGATCGTGAACTCGCCCGACAGGTTGGATTTGACGGACAGGTTTCCGAAACAAGGTTCGATCGACGCATCCACGCCGATGATGTTGGAGATGGTGGCGGTCGGGGCGATCGCCACGCAGTTCGAATTGCGCATGCCGTCGGCTGCGATCTTGCGGCGCAGTGCGTCCCAGTCCAGGGTCGACGAACGATCCACCTCGACGTAGCCACCGCGCTCCTTGGCCAGCATGTCCAGTGTGTCCAGTGGCAGGATGCCGCGGTCCCACAGGGAGCCGGGATAGCTGGCGTAGCGTCCGCGCTCGCGCGCCAGTTCGGTGGACGCCCAGTAGGCGTAGTAACAGATCGCTTCCATCGACTGGTCGGCGAAGTCGATCGCGGCCTGGCTCGCATAGGGGACCCGCAGCTTGTACAGGCTGTCCTGGAAAGCCATCAGGCCCAGCCCGACGGGGCGATGGCGCACGTTGGAGTCACGCGCCTTCTTGACCGCGTAGTAGTTGATGTCGATGACGTTGTCGAGCATGCGCATGGCGATCGACACCGTCTTGCGCAGCTTGTCATGATCGATGGCGCCGTCCTTCAGATGCCGGACCAAATTGATCGAGCCCAGGTTGCAGACGGCGGTTTCGGTGTCGCTGGTGTTGAGCGTGATCTCGGTGCACAGGTTCGACGAATGCACCACACCGACATGCTGCTGCGGTGAGCGGATGTTGCAGGCATCCTTGAAGGTGATCCAGGGATGGCCGGTCTCGAACAGCATGGTGAGCATCTTGCGCCACAAGTCGGCCGCCGCCAGCGTGCGTGAGGGCTTGATCTCGCCGCGGGCGGCCTTTTCTTCGTAGGCCACGTAGGCGCGCTCGAAAGCGGCACCGAACAGGTCGTGCAGGTCCGGCACGCTGGACGGCGAGAACAGCGTCCACGAGCCCTTCTCCATCACGCGGCGCATGAACAGATCGGGGATCCAGTTGGCGGTGTTCATGTCATGCGCGCGACGGCGGTCGTCGCCGGTGTTCTTGCGCAGTTCCAGGAATTCCTCCAGGTCGAGGTGCCAGGCCTCCAGGTAGGTGCAGACCGCGCCCTTGCGCTTGCCGCCCTGGTTCACGGCCACCGCGGTGTCGTTGACCACCTTGAGGAACGGCACCACGCCCTGCGACTCGCCATTGGTGCCCTTGATGTGGGAACCCAATGCACGCACACGCGTCCAGTCGTTGCCCAGGCCGCCGGCGAACTTGGACAACAAGGCGTTTTCCTTGATCGAATCGTAGATGCCCTCCAGGTCGTCAGGTACCGTTGTCAGGTAGCAGGAGGACAACTGCGAGCGCAGCGTGCCGCTGTTGAACAGTGTCGGCGTGCTGGACATGAAGTCGAACGAGGACATGATCTCGTAGAACTCGATGGCCCGCGCCTCACGGTCGATCTCGTTGAGCGACAGGCCCATCGCCACCCGCATGAAAAAGACCTGCGGCAATTCGATGCGTGACTTGTCCACGTGCAGGAAGTACCGGTCGTACAGGGTCTGCAGGCCGAGGTAATCGAACTGCATGTCGCGCTCTGCCTTGAGCGCCGCCCCCAGGCGGACCAGGTCGAACTGCAACAGCTTTTCGTCCAGCAACTCGGCATCGACACCCTTTCGGATGAATTGCGGGAAATACTCGATATAGGCCTCGCCCATCTGCGCCTGGGGCACGTCCTTGCCGAGCACCTCCTTGGCGATGGTATGGAACAGCAACCGCGCCGTGGCATAGGTGTAGTCAGGGTCTTTCTCGATCAGTGTGCGGGCAGCCAGGACCGACGCCTTGTAGACCTCGTCCATTGGCACACCGTCGTAGAGGTTTCGCAGGGTTTCGGCCAGGATCGGCTCCGCACGGATGTCCGCGCCCAGGCCTTCACAGGCGGACTCCACGAGGCCCTTGAGCCACTCCAGGTCCAGCACCACCCGACGGCCGGCGTCGACCACATGCAGAGTCGGCGCCTTCGGGGCAGCCTGCTCGACCTTGCGGGCGCGCTCCTGCGAGCGCTTCTCGCGGTACAACACATACGCGCGGGCGATCTCGTGGTGACCGCTGCGCATCAGCCCCAACTCGACATGGTCCTGCACATCCTCGATATGGAAAGTGCCGCCACCCGGGCGCGAACGCACGAGCGCGCGGATGACCACCTGGGTCAGGCCGTCGACGACTTCGCGCACGCTGGCCGAAGCCGCGCCCTGCGTGCCATGCACTGCCAGAAAGGCCTTCATCATGGCCACGGCGATCTTGGCGGGTTCGAATGGAACAACCGCCCCGTTGCGGCGAATGATCTGGTAGTGGGTCAGGGGAATGGCATTTGCGCCATGGGCCACTTTCATCGATTGCGCGCTAGCGGTGTCGGTTTGGAAGGTGGGGGGCGAACTCAAGGCAATTTGCATTATTTTCTCGTCTCTGACAAGCGTATTGTTGGGATTTTCCGGAGCGAAAGCGGCTGGCTCGGCGAATGATCGACTCGGCATTACTTCGACAAGCGCACACTATATATGGGGTCTCATGCGAACACAAGCCACTACCGGTAGTGTATTGGCACCCTATGCGGCAAATTGGCAACAGGGCGCTTTGCGGTCGTCGTGGCAACCCGGTTGCAGGCCTTGATCTGCCTTGCGCGGTGCCGCGAGATCCAGCAACGGCGAGGGCTGCAGGCGGTTTTCGTCGGCCCCGCCGCATGCCGCCTGCGTTTGCGGCGCGGCACGCTCAGTCGGGTTCGTCCTGCGCTTCCGGGCTCGCCGGCACGTCGATATGCAGCCGCGCAATCCGGTAGCGGATCTGGCGCAAGCTCAGGCCCAGCCGCGCGGCCGCCGCAGTCCGGTTGAAGCCGCTCTCGCGCAAGGCCTGGACCAGTATCTCGCGCTCCTGCCGGTCCAGATGGCTTTGCAGGTCGGACGGCATGCCCACCGGCACCGGCTGTGGTTCGGTGGCGCGCGCCACCTCGGCCATCACCGACAGGGGTGCCGGCATGGTGTGCTCGCTCAGGATGTCCACCTGCAGGTCGTTGCCTTCACTCAGCGCCACGGCGCGGTGCAGCAGGTTCTCGAGTTCACGCACATTGCCTTTCAGGGGCGCCAGGCAGATCTGCTCGAGCATGCTGGGGGACAAGGTGGGCACCTCGATCCCAGACTCCTCGGCGATGCGCGCCAGCAGGCTCTCGCACAGGGCCGGCAGGTCGTCCAGCCGCTCGCGCAGCGGCGGGATCTGGAAGTCGATCACGTTGAGCCGGTAGTACAGATCCTGGCGGAACCGGCCCTGCTGTACATCGGCCGCGAGGTCGCGGTGCGTCGCGCTGATGATGCGCACGTCGACCACCTCCTCCTGGGCCGATCCGACCGGCCGCACGCAGCGTTCCTGCACCGCACGCAACAGCTTGGACTGCATCGGGAGCGGCAGGTCGCCGATCTCGTCAAGAAACAGGCTGCCGCCGCGCGCCGCCTGGAAGAAGCCGTCGCGGTCCTGGCCCGCGCCGGTGAAGGCCCCTTTCTTGACGCCGAAAAATTCGGACTCGAGCAGATTCTCGGGAATGGCGCTGCAGTTCACGGCCACCAGCGGACCGGCGAACCGGTGGCTGTTGGCGTGTAATGCGCGGGCCACCAGTTCCTTGCCTGTGCCGGACTCACCGGTCACCAGCACCGGCGCCATGGAACGCGCCACCTTGGCCACGCGCTCCTTCACCTGGCGCATCACCGCCGACGCGCCCACCAGGCGCTGCAGCGCCGCCTCGCCCACGCTTTGCACGGTGTCCGTGCGGCGCCGGTTAGCCCCGCTGTGCGCGATGCCAGGCGCGTCATGCCGGCGCCCGGCCGGCCCCTCGCCGCGGGAACCCTGCACCGCCGACGCGACGACCGCCCGAAACTGCTGCAGATCCACCGGCTTGGTGAGGTAGTCGAAGGCCCCATTCTTGAGGGACTCCACGGCGTTCTCGGCCGAGCCGTAGGCGGTGATGACCACGCAACGCTCGGTACGGCGCTGCTCTCGGCAGAAATGCAGCAGGCTGGTACCCAGCCCATCGGGCAGGCGCATGTCGGTCACCACCACGTCAAACCGCTGTTTGGCCAGAAGCTCCCGCGCCTCGCCCAGCGTGCCAACGCCCACCACCGCATAACCCTCGCGCACCAGAGCCAGTTCATACAGGGTGCGCAGGTCCGGCTCGTCGTCCACGACGAGGATCTGCACATCTTGGGTGGTCGTTCTGGAAGTCATGGCGTCGCTTGGATTCTGGCAGAGGCGGGCACGGGGGCAGTGTCCCGCGCGGCCGGGTCCAGGCTGATCAGAAACTCGTTGCCGTCCACCGGCACACCCTGCACGATGCGACGCGTTCGTTCGAAGCGGATCGTCGCGCCCTGGCCTTCGCAGAGTTCGCGGCAGATATACAGGCCGAGCCCGGTCGAGCGGCTCTCCGATGAAAAGAAGGGTTCGAACAAATGGCGCTCCACCGAGGGCTCCATCGGTTGCCCGTCACTCCAGACGCCCAAGACGATGTTCTGGGCCCGCGATATCCGGGTGGATAGCTGGATCGAGTTCGGCCTGCCGCTCGCGTAGCGCTGCGCGTTGTCCAGCAGGTTGACCAGCACCCTGCGCAGATGTTCGGGATCGAACAGCACTGCCGGATCGGCGACGCATAGATCGGCCTGCAGCAGCGCCTCGTTGCCGGTGTGTTGGGTCCATTCCCGGCCGATACGGTCGGCCGCTTCATTCAGCGGCAGCCGGACGCACGTGGGCCTGTCGCGCTGATCCTGCACCCGCGAGATGTTCAGGATCTCATCCACTATGCCCTCCAGGCGCAGGGCATTTTGCTGCACCATGCGGGTCAGCCGCCTGAGGCGGGGATCGGTGATGTCCTCGTCGAGCAGGGCGTTGGCCTGTACGATGGCCGCCAGGGGATTGCGGATCTCGTGCGCCACGGCGGTGGACATGCGCCCCATGCTCACCAGTTTCTCGGTGCGCATGCGCGCCTCGAGTTCACGCTGGTCCTGCAGGAAGACCACGCACAGGCGTTCCGCCGACTCGGTGTCCATGGCCGTCATGCGGGTACGCACATGCATGTGCTGCGGGCCGGTGCCGGCTGGCTGCAACACCACGCCGGCGGGTTGCGGCTCATTGGCCGAAAAACTCGAATGCACCAACGCCAGCAGCTCACTCCATCCGGGCTCGGAAGCCAGATGGAAGGACCCGGTGGGCGGCGCGCCATGCTCACGCCCGAGCAGGCGGACTGCGGCCGGATTGGCGGCCCATACCAGACCGGCGATGTCCACCACCATGATGCCGTCACTGAGCGACTCGATCACCAGCTCGTTGACCTGCCGCTGCACCCTTGCGGCCAGGCGGTTGCGTTGCGAGCGCTGCTCCTCGCTGGCGAGCCGGGCGGACAGCTGCGTCGACAGGAACGCGATGAGGAAATAGCCGGCGCCAGTCAGTGCCGTCTGCGCCAGCAGCGGTGCGGCATCTGTCGCCTGGCGCAGCGACATCGCGCCGGCTTGCGCCAGCAGCAGCAGCGTGACGCTGGCCGCTGTGCCCATGGCCAGTGGCAGGCTGCCCAGCACCGAAGCCAGCAAGACCGGCAGGGCCAGCAGCGGCGTGTAGTTGATGCCCGATTGGCCCTGCACAAACTGCAGGACGCCGAATGTCGCCACATCGACGCCGATGGTCCACAACCACTGGGGATCGAATGTCCGTCCGAGTCGGCGCGGTTTGCCCAGCAGACGCGCGCCCAAGGTTGCCACCAGGTAGGCCGCACACACGATCGTCAGCAGCCAGTCGGGTGACTGGCCGAGCGCGTGCAGGGCTGCCTGCAGCAATACCAGCACCAGGCCCAGCATGACCCGTGCGGTCATGAACCCGCGCCACAGGCGGACGAACTCGCTGGGATCGTCATGTGATGGCGTTGCGCCAGCCAGCGGCCGGACATCCAGCCATGACGGGGCTTCGGGCGTGGCCATCCGCACTCCGGTTACGGTTCGGCCTGCTGCCGGTGTTGCGCCGTACAGTAGACGCCGTGCTTGCCGGCCACGGAATCCGTCTTGGGGCAATGCAGGCCACACACGGCGCACTGGACCATCTCGAGCGCGCGCACCTTATCTTTGGCCTTCGGAGGTGCCGGCTTCGGCGGCGGCTGCTTGTGGCTGATGCGGCTGGAGCGCCACATAAAGTACCCGATCAGCAGCACCGCAAATACCAACAGGAACTTCATGGCATGCGCCCAAGAATGACTTCCAGCACAAACCGGGAGCCGACATAGGCCAGGAACAACAGCCCCGCGCCGGCGTACAACATGCGCACGGCGCGCCGCCCGCGCCACCCGAATCGGGCTCGGCCAAGCAACAGCGCAGCGAAGGCCACCCAGGACAGGACCGAGAAAATCGTCTTGTGGTCCCAGCGCAGTGCCACCCCTGGGCCATACAAGGAGTCGCGCAAGACAAACGCCACCAGCAGCGTGGCCGTCAGGAGGACAAAACCCGCTGCCACGAATCGAAACGTCAGGCGCTCGATCATCAACAACGGCATGCCACCTTCCATGCTGGTGGCGCGGCGCATGCGGCCTTCGGTGCGCCCCAGGTACCACGCGTGAACCACGGCGACACCGAACAGGCCATACGACGCGATACCCAGCGCCCAATGCAACGGCAGCCACAACGAGGTGCTGGCCGGCAAGGGCGACCCCGGGAAGATCTGGGCCAGCAGCACCGCTGCCGAGCCCAGGGCGCAGAGTGACCACCGGATCTTGAGCTGCGGGTAGAAATGGCTCTCGACCGCGTACACCGCCGCGATCAGCCACACCGTCACCGACAGCGCTGCGGCAAAGCCGAAATGCGGCGTGTCGCCAGAAAATCTGCTCGCCAGCAATAACGCGTGCATGACCCAGGCGAGCAGCGCGATCAGGCGCGCCGCCGGCTCACGCCCGCCGAGCGCCACCGCCGGCACCAGGTAGCCCACAGCAACCATCAGGCTCAGGCTCAGGCTGGGAAAGGCATCACTGGCTAGAATCATGGGTACAGTTTAGCGTTTCGACTGCAGCCTCCGCGTGCCGGAGCCCCGAGCAAACGCACCCCCTTGCGCAAAGTACCCATGGCCTCATCGCTCTCCGACAAACTATCGCGCCTTGTCAAGGAAATGCGCGGCCAGGCCCGCATCACCGAATCGAACGTGGCCGACATGCTGCGCGAAGTACGCATGGCGCTGCTGGAGGCCGACGTGGCCCTGCCGGTGGTGCGCGACTTCATCGCTCGGGTGAAGGACAAGGCGCTGGGGCAGGAGGTGCTGGGGTCGCTGTCGCCAGGCCAGGCACTGGTGGGCATCGTGAACCGCGAACTCGCCGCGACCATGGGGGACGGCGTCAGCGACATCAACCTAGCGGCCCAGCCACCGGCCGTGATCCTGATGGCGGGCCTGCAGGGTTCGGGCAAGACCACCAGCACGGCCAAGCTGGCGAAGTACCTGATCGAAAAACGCAAGAAGAAAGTACTGACTGTCTCCGGCGACGTCTACCGCCCGGCGGCCATCGAGCAGCTCAAGACCGTCACCCACCAAGCCGGGGCTGAGTGGTTCCCCAGCACGCCGGAGCAGAAACCGCTGGACATCGGCCTGGCAGCACTCGACTACGCGCGCAAGCACTATTTTGATGTGCTGCTGGTGGACACCGCCGGCCGGCTCGCGATTGACGAAGTCCTGATGCGCGAGATCAAGGACCTGCACCAGGCGCTGAACCCGGTGGAGACGCTGTTCGTCGTCGATGCCATGCAGGGACAGGACGCCATCAACACCGCCCGGGCGTTCAGCCAGGCTCTGCCCCTGACCGGCATCATCCTGACCAAGACAGACGGCGACTCACGCGGTGGCGCAGCACTGTCGGTGCGCCAGGTCACCGGCGCGCCCATCAAGTTCTCCGGCACCAGCGAAAAGATCGACGGGCTCGAAGTGTTCGACGCCCAGCGCCACGCCGGGCGCATCCTGGGCATGGGCGACATCCTGGCGCTGGTCGAGCAAGTCTCCTCGGGCGTGGACATGCAGGCCGCGCAGCAACTCGCCGCCAAGGTCAAGAGCGGCGCCGGCTTCGACCTCAATGACTTTCTGACGCAGATCCAGCAGATGAAGCAAATGGGCGGCCTGTCCAGCCTGATGGACAAGCTCCCCGCCGCCATGGCCGCCAAGGCTGGACAGGTCGACATGGACCGGGCCGAGAAGGACATCCGGCGCAAGGAGGGCATCATCCACAGCATGACTCCGCTGGAGCGGCGCAAGCCGGACCTGATCAAGGCCACCCGCAAGCGGCGTATTGCGACGGGCGCCGGGGTGCATGTTCAGGAGGTCAACCGCATGCTCAAGGAATTCGAGCAGATGCAGGACATGATGAAGAAGATGAAGGGCGGCGGGATGATGAAGATGATGAAACGCATGGCCGGCATGAAAGGCATGCCCGGGATGCCGTTCTAGCCGGCGGCTTCCCGCACCAGCACCTCGCCGCGCAGCGCCCGCTGAGGCGCCTCGGTGATGCGCACGTCGACGATCTGGCCGACCAGACGCTGCGGCCCGGCGAACACCACCGCCCGGTTGCATTCGGTGCGGCCGAACAATTCTGCCGCGTTCTTGCGTGCCGCTCCTTCCACCAGCACGCGCTGCACCGTGCCCAGCCGGCTGGCGCTGATGGCACGTACGTTGCCATCGATGGCGGCCTGCAGGCGCTGCAGCCGCGCCAGCTTTGCCGCATGCGGGGTGTCGTCGTGTAGTGCCGCCGCCGGTGTGCCGGGGCGCGGGCTGAAGATGAAACTGAACGAGCTGTCGTACCCCACATCGTCGACGAGTTTCATCATGCGGGTGAAGTCGTCGTCGGTTTCTCCCGGGAAACCGACGATGAAGTCGCTCGATAACGCCAGGTCCGGGCGGATGGCACGCAGCCTGCGCACGGTGGACTTGTATTCCATGGCGGTGTAACCGCGCTTCATCGCCATCAGGATCCGGTCCGAGCCGTGCTGCACCGGCAAATGCAGATGGTTGACCAGCTTGGGCACCTTGGCATACACGGCAATCAACGCGGGCGTGAACTCGTTGGGATGGCTGGTGGTGAAGCGGATGCGCGCGATGCCCGGGATCTCGGCCACATATTCGATCAGTGTGGCGAGGTCGGCCGACTCCGCGGTGTCACCCATCGCCGCGCGGTAGGCGTTGACGTTCTGCCCCAGCAGGGTCACCTCGCGCACACCCTGGTCCGCCAAGCCGGCGATCTCGACCAGCACGTCCTCGAACGGCCGCGACACCTCTTCGCCCCGCGTGTAAGGCACCACACAATAACTGCAGTACTTGGAGCAACCCTCCATGATGCTGACAAACGCCGTCGCGCCTTCGACCCGTGCCGGCGGCAGGTGGTCGAATTTCTCGATCTCCGGACAACTGATGTCGACCTGCGGGCGGCCCTGCAGGCTGCGCTGGCGCAGCAGTTCGGGCAGGCGGTGCAGGGTCTGCGGGCCGAACACCACGTCCACATAGGGCGCCCGGTCGATGATCGCCGCGCCTTCCTGGCTGGCTACGCAACCGCCAACACCGATCTGCACCCCCCGTTTCTTCAGATGCTTGATGCGGCCGAGGTCGGAGAACACCTTCTCCTGGGCCTTCTCGCGCACCGAGCAGGTATTGAAGAGGATCAGGTCGGCCTGGTCCACATCCTGCGTCGGCTCGTACCCGTCAGCCGCGCGCAGCACGTCGACCATCTTGTCGGAGTCGTATTCGTTCATCTGGCAACCAAAGGTCTTGATGAATACTTTCTTGCTCATGGGGACTGCACTTTCAAGGGAACTGTCGGCTCCGCCGGCCGACGTCAGGGGGGTGGAAACGCGCCGAGCGCCGGCGGATGGAGCCGGTGCCACCAGCTGGTGGGCCGCGGCAGGACTACTGCTTGGGGAACTTGGGCAACTGGTCGTACGGCGTCTTGCCGTCGTCGGTCTTGGGCTTGTCGCCCATCGATCCGAAGGTGAAATTGATGATCGGCTCCATGCCGCTGCGCTTCTCGGCCACCTCGAGTTCTGTCAGCAGCCAGACATCCTTGATCAGGCCCTGGGGCTCGCGTACATAGTTGACGATGTAGGTCTGCCCCACCAGCGATCCCGACATCACCAGTGTGTTGGTGACGCCGCGAATACGCGCGCCGGGCGCGAGGCGCTCGGGTGAGCCGTTGAGCAGCACGTCGGGCGGCGTGCGCACGGTCAGGGTGGCGCGTTTCGCCGCAGCCGGGAACTGTCGCACGCCCTGCGGCAGCGGCTGCTGCTGCTGGGCTGCCGCCGGCTCCGGCCAGGAAGGGGCCAGTGCCATCACGAGGACGGAAAAAAAGAAACTCTGCGTACAGCGGTTCATGGTGTTCATCCAGAGGCTGTTGATGGGATGCGGCGCTGCGGCCTGCCGGAGGTAGTGTAACTTCCGGTGCCACCGCGCGGGAGCCCCTGCCATCGGCGTGCGGGAAGTTCCTCGCGGAGGCCCACACCATCCGGATGACGCGACGGCAAACCCTGATCGCGGCCCTGGCGGCCTGCCAGACGCGGCAGCTTCGAGGTGTGGGTCAGGCCTATGTTCGTGATCGCGGATCTGGCCGGGCAGCGCCCGGAGTGCGGTGACGGCGTGTTGCTGGCGCCAGCACGCGGTACTGGGCACGGGTACTGGCGCAGCTGGTATTGCGCTGAGGCGCCGGCCGTGCAGGCGTGGGGTACGATGTTGCAGGCCGACCCAGCCTCCCCCCGCACCATGCAAGCTCCTGCAACACCCAAGCCCAGTTCGGACTACCGGACCTGCATCGCCTGCGGCGCCTGTGTGCACCGCGCCGATGCCCACAAAAACCGCTATGGCCAGCATATCTGCAAGCGCTGCCGCTCGGACGGCGTGCGCGCAGTCGGGCGGCGGCGACTGCAGCATCTGGTCCGGCGCATGCCGGTCGCCCTGCTCGCATTCCTCGCCGTGATGGTGGCGTTGGTGCTCGTTCCCCTGGCATTCGTCTTGCTGGTGCAGTTGCACAGTTATTCGAATGGCGGCATGGTGGGCGACCTCAAGGACATGCTGCGCTCGATCAACCGGATGGCGCGCTGAACGGCCGCCTGTCCGGCGGCTGCACGCTGGCCACGCCATCGGGCTGCTCGAAGGACTGAGTTGCCGAGAGCCGGCGCGGTGCCAGGGGCCGCGCACTGCCTTTCCCAGGCGAGCTGCGAGCTATCCGCCGTCAGGCCACCCCACCCAGCCCCCGTGTCTGCATGCTGCGAGAACAGGATGCATCCACCGGCCATCCAGCGCTCGCTCAAATTCGACCCCGTGCCCAGCAGATAGCCGAGTACCGCATCGAGCTTCGAATCGTTGTTGCTGACCCTGGCGAAGTCCGGCCGCTTTGCCAGGTGTGACATGGAGCGGCCGCCGACATGCTTTTTGCCGTGGGTGGCGATTGTGCGATTTCCAGACGCATTTGGCCCGTCAAGCGAGATGGCCTGCACCATGCTCAAGCGTCGCGGTGTGACGAATGCATGTCGCGAACGGCAAGGCCCACGCCAGAGTCAAGCAGTTTCGATTTCAGCGCATTGCCTGGTAACAGGTGGTCGAAGCACCAGCGGCAGCCGATGGCGGATGTTGTTGACGGCCCACGTGGCAATTCACACTTGGATTGCCTGCGGCTCTCAGGAGCGACGCCGGGTGGGGCCAGTCGCCGGATATTTGGCAACCGCCCTGCTCGTCTGAAACATCTTCCAGAAGTACCCCAGAATGGCCATGACGATAAGTTTGCGCATTGCAGCTCTTCCAAAAGTTCGAATATCGCACGGTGTCCTGGTGGGTGGTTGTAGGAAAGAGGCCCGAAACATGGTGCCAAAAACGCGCATTCTTCATGAGGCCAACCCCGCCCGCAAGACGCAGTGGGCCAGCGGTCGCCTTGCACCGCAACGCAGCGCTGCCTGAAGAGCTCGCAACATGCGGGCTGCTTTATAGGTCTCAGGTCCTGTACCGGGGCTGGATAAAGGAACAGTCTCGCTCGGCGTATCGACCTACAGTACGCGCACCAGACTCGGCAGTACGATGGCGCTCCGGCGACGTAAGCGCCGGCGGAGTGCTTCCATGGCCGCACGTTTCATTGCATCCCCGACCCTCAGCCTCGGTCTGGTGTCGATCCCGGTCAGGCTGTCCTCCCGATCGGCCTGAAGCCGATGCCGGCCAGGACGACTCGCTTGTGACCCGCGCACCCACGATCCGCCGAGACCAGGTGCCCGCCCGATCGTCGGCGGACAACACTGCGCATGCCTCCGTCGCGGGAGCCAAGACTTCGCTGCAGCAGGCATCACGGTGGTCGGTGAGGCAGTGGTGGAGCATGATCAGGGCTGCGCTGGCGGCCTGGCTTGACGACTATGCACCCAGCATGGGCGCTGCTCTGTCGTACTACACTGTTTTCTCGCTCGCGCCGTTGCTGGTGATCGTGATTTCCGTGGCCGGCTTGGTCTTCGGCGCCGACGCCGTGAGGGGAGCGGTCTTT
>JANOUM010000168.1:0-3400 GCA_031416855.1 Rhodoferax sp.
CGCCGCTTCGATCCGCCCAGCACCTTGATGCATAGAACGGATTTCGCGCCGGTGTTGTCGGCTACTTCCAATCGGGTTTCAGTCTGGATCATTTCAATACTCCCAACTTGCATCCCCAGGCCCACACAGGACAACCGGTGAAAGCGCTGCAGATCAGTCTTGGGCCCGTTATCCGCTGCATGAACCACTCACGCAACTTACTTTAGGCAGAAACTTAAACGCCCCGTGAGGAGCGAAGCCCGCGATTATGCAACAGGTTTCTGGGCCGGTCAACGAATTCAGGCAGGCATATGCAAATAATGCGCGGCCAGGGCGCTGAATTCGGACGTCAACGGGTCACGGCCTGTCTCTTCGCGGACGATGTTTCCAGTCGCCTCCGCGACACCGGCCGCCAGCTGCGCGTCGAGAAACAACAACCGCGAGCGGCGCGCCAGCACATCCTCGACGCAGCGCGCGTATTCGTAGCGGACCGCAAAACGCACCATTGCCTCCGTCAGGCCAGGTGCGAGTTCGGACCCTGCGCCCGGCATGTCACCGACGATGGCCTGCTCGTCACCATAACTATGCAGGCCCGGCGGAAGGCTGATCGACGCCTGCGCCGCGCCATCCTGGCCGGCACCGACGAGGCGAAGGTGAGCAGTCACTCCTGCTGGGAGCCTTTGGAGCAAACCGCCGTCAAAGCATTTCTGCAGGACATCCTCCGCCATGGCGCGGTAGGTGGTCCATTTGCCGCCGGTCACGGTCACCAGGTTGCTGCGGCTGACCAGCACCGTGTGTTCGCGACTCAATCCCTTGGTGTGGTCGCCGTCGTCGTCCTGCGGCTTCACCAGGGGACGCAGGCCCACCCAGACACTGCGCACATCGGGTCGGCCAGGCGCCCGCGCGAGGTAACGCGTGGCCTCGGACAGTATGAAATCGACCTCTTCCCGAAACGGCGGCGGTTCCCGCGCCAGGTCAAGGCGCGGGGTGTCGGTGGTCCCCAGAATCACCTTGCCCAGCCAGGGCACGGCGAACAACACCCTCCCGTCCGCCGTCTTGGGCACCATCAGGGCAGTGTCCCCGGGCAAAAATTCCCGGTCAACGACCAAGTGGACCCCCTGGCTGGGGGCGACCATGGGCTTGGTCGAGCGCCGCCCGTCGCCCTGGTTGGCGGCGCCGTCCTTCTGGCGCAGTTCGTCGACCCATACCCCGGTGGCGTTGATGACACATTGCGCCCGCAACCGCATCCTGGTGCCGGTTTCCTGGTCCGCACACACCAGGCCTACCACCTTGCCGCCGTCGAACAGAAGTTCCTCGGCGCGGCAGTAGTTCACCAGCAGGGCACCCTGTGCCGCCGCCGTGCGTGCCAGCGCCAGCGCCAGGCGGGCGTCGTTGAACTGTCCGTCCCAGTACTTGACGCCGCCACGCAGCCCCTGCGGCTGCGCATTGGGAAGCAGGGACAGCGTCTTCGTGCGGCTGAGGAACTCGGTCTTGCCCAGGCCGGCTTTGCCGGCGAGCACGTCGTACATTGTCAGGCCGATGCCGTAAAAAGGCGCTTCCCACCACTGGTAGGACGGCGTGACGAAGGCCAGCGGCTGGGCCAGATGGGGCGCGTTGTGCAGCAGCGTGCTGCGCTCCTGCAGCGCTTCGCGCACCAGCGCGATGTTGCCCTGCGCCAGGTAGCGCACACCGCCGTGCACCAGTTTGGTAGTGCGTGACGAGGTGCCTTTGGCAAAATCATGCGACTCCACCAGCACCACACTGAACCCACGCGCGGCAGCATCGAGCGCCACGCCCAATCCGGTGGCGCCACCGCCAACCACGGCGATGTCGAAATCATGCGGCTGCCCAAGGCGGGCCAGTAGCGCTTCACGCCGCGTCGGCCATGCGACGTGCTTCGGCTTGGTCGCCATCAATGGGCCACCCATCCCTTGGCGCGCTGCACAGCCTGCTGCCAACGGGCCAGCTTGGCCTCGCGCTGGTCGGCCGGCAGCACCGGATCGAACTGCCGGTCACGCACCCACTGGTCGGCGAGTTCGTCGATGTCGGCCCAGAAACCAGTGGCCAGACCCGCCAGGTAGGCCGCGCCCAGGGCCGTGGTTTCGGTCACCCGGGGCCGCACCACCGGCACCCCCAGGAAGTCGGCCTGCATCTGCATCAGCAGGTCGTTGCAGCTCGCGCCGCCGTCGACCCGCAATTCGCGCAGCGCAATGCCAGAGTCGGCCGCCATGGCGCCAAAGACATCTGCCGACTGCAGGGCAATCGACTCCAGTGCAGCACGAGCGATATGGGCTCCCGCGGTCCCGCGGGTCATGCCCACCAGGGCTGCGCGCGCGAATCCGTCCCAGTGGGGCGTCCCCAGGCCGGCAAATGCCGGCACCAAGTAGACATCGCCGGTGTCGGAGACCTGTTCGGCCAGTTCCTGCACCTGCTGAGCCGAATCGATGATCTTGAGCCCGTCACGCAGCCACTGCACCGTCGCACCCGCGGCGAACACGGAGCCTTCGAGCGCGTAACAGGCCATGGCGCGCTGCACGGTGGCACCTGGTCCGACCCATGCCACGGTGGACAGCAGCTGGTGCCGGCTGGTGACCACGGTGGCACCGGTGTTCATCAGCATGAAGCAGCCGGTGCCGTAGGTGTTCTTGGCCATACCGGGCGAAAAGCAGGCCTGCCCGAAGGTGGCGGCCTGCTGGTCGCCGGCGACACCCGCTATGCGGATCGGCGCACCGAACAGCGTCGCAGCGGTCTGCCCAACCACACCGCTGGATGGCACGACCGTCGGCAGCACCGACGCCGGGATGTCGAACAGATCGAGCAACTGCGGATCCCATTGCAGCGTGTGGATGTTGAACAGCAGCGTGCGCGACGCGTTGCTGGCATCGGTCACATGGCGCTGGCGCTCGGTCAGGTTCCAGATCAACCAGCTGTCGACCGTGCCAAATGCCAGCTCGCCGCGGTTCGCCCGCGCCCGCGCACCGGGTACATGGTCGAGCAGCCACTGCAGCTTGGTGCCGGAAAAATAGGCATCCAGCACCAGGCCCGTCTTTTTCTGGATCATGCCCGCCTGGCCTTGCGCGCGCAAGGCATCGCAGCGGGCCGCCGTGCGCCGGTCCTGCCAGACGATCGCATGGCCCACCGGCGCGCCGGTGGCGCGGTCCCACAGGACGGTGGTTTCGCGCTGGTTGGTGATCGCAATGGCGTCGATGTCGGACGCCCGCAGGCCCTTGCTTGCCAGGACGCTGGCCGCCACGGCAAGCTGGGAGCGCCAGATTTCGGTGGCGTCGTGCTCGACCCATCCCGGCTGCGGAAAGATCTGGCGGAATTCCTGTTGCTGCAAGCCGGCCACCTGACCGGAGCGATCAAAAAGAACGGCCCGCGAACTGGTCGTGCCCTGGTCGAGTGCAAGGATGTATGACTG
>JANOUM010000169.1:0-3778 GCA_031416855.1 Rhodoferax sp.
CACCGGCACCCGGTGCACCGGCCCCAGCAACACCACGCGCCGGATCGTTGCACGCCCCGGTGCCAGGCGTGCGTAGGCGCGGGCCGCCATCGGCCCGGAATAGACATAACCCGCATGGGGAACGATGAGCGCCTTGGGCCATGCCAGCCGTGCCACGCCACCGGGTTCGGCCCCGGCGAGCATTGCCTGCACCGCAGTGGCCAGTGAACGACTCAGGCTGGGATAGAAGCTGCCGGCGACGGCCGCCGGGCGTGTCGAATGCATGGGAACCTCCTGGTCGTAGCGAGGGCAAGTGCAAGTGCAAGTGCAAGTGCAAGTCGCGACTCAGGATGACATCTTTTTGCCAAGGCCGCTTGCGCCGGCGCAAATTCCGATGCCCTCGCGCGGCCAGTGCCTGGGTGGCCTGGGCAGAAAGTCGAAAACAGGAAACACCTGCGGCATGTCGTGCCACACCTGGAGCTGGGCACCCGGGCATGGGATCTGGCGCCGCATGTCTACGAGGCCGCAGTGCTGGCCGCGGTGGCAGCTGCGGCCTGAAGCCGTCGAGGGCATACCGAGCCGGCTCACACCTCGTCCCAGTCTTTCCAGTCCACCGGGTGCTTCTCGCGGTACATGTTGACGGCGCGACCGACGGTGGGCGCAAAGATGTCCTCGCCGATGATGGCCAGCGTGCCGTAGTGGCGCAGGCGGTCCTTGACCGGTCCCTTGAGACCGGCGAACCACAGTTCGATGCCTTGATGCGCGAGTTCCCGGTACAGCGTGGTGAGCGCATCGGCGGCCGTGATGTCCACATCAGTGATGGCGTCGGCCACCACCACCACGCGACGAACCGGCGTCTGGGCGGCCGCGACGGCGCGCTGAACCTGCCCGCGGAACACCTCGCCATTGGCGAAGAACAGCGGTGCGTCCCAGCGAAACAACACCAGGCCGGGCACGAAGCGGCCTTCCGGATGGCGACTCACGTCGTGAAAGCCCTTGCTGCCGTCGACCCGGGCCAGCACGGCGAAATAGGGATGCCAGGCGTTCCAGACCAGCACCAGCAAGGCCAGACCCACGGTGATGAAAATGCCCTCGATCACACCGACGAACGCCACTCCCAGGAAACTCACCACTGACAAGGCGAATTCCACCGGGCGAAGCCGCAGCAGGGCCCACATGCCGGGAAGGTCGGTGAAAGACAGGCAGGCCGCAACCACCACCGCCCCGAGTGCGGCGCTGGGTAGGCTGCGCAACAGGTTGGGTGCAAACAGCAGCAATAGCGCGATCGCCAGCGCACCGACCAGCCCGGTGACCTGGGTCCTGGCGCCAGCCGCCTCGGCCACCGGCGTGCGCGAGGCGCTGCTACTGATCGAAAAGCCCTGGAACAGGCCGCTTGCGAGATTGGCCGCACCCAATGCCAGCATTTCCTGGTTCTGGCTGACCCGGTAGCCGCCGCGTTGGGCGAGCGAGCGCGACAACACGCTGGTATCGGCGAATGACAGCAGGGAGATGATGACCGCGCCCGGAAGCAGCCGCGCGATATCGGGCAGCGTCACCAGCGGAATCCGGAATGCAGGCAGCCCGTGCGGCAGCCCGCCGACCACGGCCAGGTCGGCCGTTCCGGCCAGGTCGTAGGCCGCGCTGGCCACGGTGGCCAGCACCACCGCGATCAGGATGCCCGGCCATTGCGGCCGGTAGTGCCTGGTCAGCAGGATGATGGCCAGGGTCGCACCACCGACCAACAGTGCCGTCGGGTTGGTGTGCCCGTCGCGGATGCCCTGCCACAGCAGCAGCGTGCGTTGCGGCAGGTCCTGTGCGGTGACCGAAAAACCGAAAACCTTCGGCAACTGCCCCACCAGCACCGTGAGCGCAATCGCATTCAGGAAGCCGAGACGGATCGGTTTGGAGATCAGGTCGGCGACCAGCCCCAGGCGTGCGAGCCCGATCAGGATCGAACACAGGCCGGACAGGATGGCCAGCATGCCGGCCAGTGCGATGGCGCGATCAACGCTGCCCGCGGCCAGCGGCAGGATCAGCGCGGCGATGATCGCCGCCAGCGTCGAGTCCGGACCGAGGACCATGATGCGGCTCGGGCCGAACAAGGCATAGGCGACCAGGGGCACGATGGTGGCGTACAAGCCGTATATGGCCGGCAGGCCGGAGGCTTCGGCGTAACCCATGCCCACCGGCACCAGAATGGCCGTGAGCACCAATCCGGCAACGAGGTCACGGGTGAACCAGTCGCGCTGGTACTGGCGCAGCGTGACCAGCCCAGGCACCCAGCGGTGCCAACGGGGTGGTGTCGACTGGCTGGCCATGGTTTCATTATGCGTTTGCGTTGCCCGGCGGCGCCCCGGTTGCCGCAACAGCAGATTCGATTCAGAGAAACTCGTGACGCAGATCGACCGACGATTGCACGCCGATCTTGTCGAAGTGGGCCTCCAGCCAGGCGCCGGCCGCAGCCCGTCCACGGTCACGCAACATCGTCAGAAACTCCCAGTCGCTGCGCATCTTGCTGTTGACCGGCAGGTCGGTCAGCACGTCATCGGAGCGCAGCGAGTGCATCAGGACATAGCGCAGCTTCGCGATGTACTCGTCCTTGATCCAGCCATCGTCCATCAGTTTTTGCACGAAGTGCACGGCCCGCAGTTCCTTGATCAGCGACGAGTTGAAGGTGATCTCGTTGACCCGGTCCAGGATGTCCTCGGCCGACGTCGGCATGTCGCGGCGGACGATCGGATTGATGTGCACGATCAGCACATCGCGGGAATCGGCGTGGTAGAAAAGCGGGAACAGCACCGGGTTGCCCATGAAACCGCCGTCCCAGTAGTGTTCGCCATCGACCTCCACCGCCGGGAACAGCTGTGGCAGGCAGGCCGATGCCAGCACCATGTCGGCGGTGATCGGCTCGCCGATGCCGAACACGCGCACCGTGCCGGAGCGCACGTTGGTGGCAGCCAGGAACAGCCTGATCTGCGAGGCGCGGTTCATCTGGTCGAAGTCGATTTGCTGCAGCAGCAGGTCTCGCAGGGGGTTGATACACAGCGGGTTGAGCTGCTGCGGCGCAAACGCGTGGGTCACCGCGTTGAACCACTGGCTCAGCATGTTCTGCAGCACGGGGTTGTCCCGCACCATGGGCGGCACGCCTAGCCGCACCATCGGGTTGTACCGCCCGGCGGAGTCGGATACCGCCTTCCAGAAATTCTGCAGCGCCTGGCGTGCGCCGTCAGGGCCATGGATCGACCCATAGGCCACCGCCACGGCATTCATCGCCCCCGCGCTGGTGGCCGAGATGCTGTCAATGCCAATGCGGCCGTCTTCCAGCAGCCGGTCGATCACGCCCCAGGTGAAAGCTCCGTGGGAGCCGCCGCCTTGCAAGGCGAGGTTGATCGGTTTGAGTAGCGCCGCCCCAGAGCTGGTCGGGGCGTGCGCATTGCCGCGTGCTGCAGGGTGCGAAGCATTTTTTTTTGTGGCCATCGTGGTTCTGGATCAAGGTTCGGCACGCCAAGTCACGGCCGCCACCGGGCAAGATGGTCGCGCGGCGCCACCTGCGCGCAGCGCACGGTGTCTGGCATGTCCGGTTTCAGGCGGCCTTGCAGGAAGGTCGGGATCCGGTGCCGGAATGCATCGAATGCGCAGGTGTCGGTCATGGTGTCAGGCTCGCAGGCGGTGTCTGAAGACACGCTTGGCGATGGCGCAACGGTGCACTTCGGAGGCACCATCGTAGATCCGGAACGGGCGCAGGGTGCGCAGGATCATCGACAGCGGCAGGTCCTCGGAAATGCCCAGCGCACCGGTG
>JANOUM010000170.1:0-10491 GCA_031416855.1 Rhodoferax sp.
CAGTCTGGAAACGCAGGTTCAGGGTTTCGAGCAAGAGCTCGCCGGCCAGGTGGGCCAGGGCAAGGCCGGCCCCAATGCGGATGCGCTGTTGCAGGCGAATCTGCTGATGGAGCGCAAGGCCAACTACCGCGCCCAGCAGATGAAGATGATGGAGTCGGCGGCCCGGCTGCGTGCCGCGCTCGCCACCAACCGAGGCGACCAGCAGCTGGTCGCCTCGCGCCTGCGCTCGCTCAAGGAGATCGAGACCATGCAGGAAAAGATGGTGCAGCAGAAGTTCGGTGCTCCCCTGCAATTGCTTGAAGCCCAGCAGCGCAGCCAGGAAGTCGAGCGCGACCTGCAGCTGACGAGCAGCCGCGAGCAGGAAATCCGGCGTGAACTGGCCGCTTTCGAGGCCGAGAAGACGGCGTTCGAGCGAGGCTGGCGGCAAAAGCTGATGGAAGACCTGCTGACCATCTCGCGCGAGCGCGATGCCGTGCGCGAGCAGTTGCAGAAGGCCGACAAGCGCCGCAAGCTGGTGACCCTGCTGGCACCGGTGGACGCCGTGGTGCTGGAGATCGCCAAGTTGTCGCCGGGCTCGGTGGTGCGCGAGGCCGAGACCTTCTTCACGCTGGTGCCGCTCAACGTGGCACTGGAGGCCGAGGTGCAGATCAACGCGGTGGATGTGGGTTACATCAAGCGGGGCGATGTGGTGCATGTGAAGCTCGACGCCTTCCCGTTCCAGCGCCACGGCACGCTGGACGCCAGGGTGCGCACCATCAGCGAAGATGCGTTTCGGCGCGATGCCGCAGCCCGAGTCGGGTCGGATGCGTATTACCTGAGCCGGATCACGCTGGACAACACCAACCTGAAGAACATGCTCAGCAGCGGGCGGCTAATGCCCGGCATGACCCTGACGGCAGAAATCGTGGTGGGCAAACGCACCGTGATGTCCTACCTGGCCTGGCCGTTGACCAAGGGCATGAACGAGGCGGTGCGGGAGCCCTGACGGGACCGGCAGGATTCCGGTCCCTCACTGCGCGGCGGCGCGGGCGTTGCGAAGAGGGGTGATGGCGCTCAGCGGGCGGCTGTCGCGCGGTCCACCGCCTGCATGCAGGAGATCCCGGTGCTCAGTTCCTGCTGCGACGGCAACCTGCCGTGGCGCAGCAGGTCGGGGTTGCGGAACAGGACCGAGGTGCAGTTCTTGTACAGGTAGGACGGGATCAGTCCCCAGAAGTCGATCCGCATGAAGCCGGCTTCGTTGAACATGGCCATGCTGGCGTCGTAGTCGGCGCCGTCCGAGTTGTCAAACACCACCATGCCGTTGGGCGATAGCCGAGATACGCTTTCCAGCGCGCAGGCATTGCGGTGCACGCCGTCGATCACGATCACGTCGAAGACGCCGGTGGTAGTGCGGATGGCCTGCACATAGTCATCCGGTGCGGGCAGGCACATCAGGGACACGTTGGCGGGCAGTTGCGGCTGCAGCTCGCGGTACCAGGCGGCGTTTTCCTCCACCGACACCACCTCCCGCACGCGTGTGGCAAACCACAGTGAGCTGAAGCCCGCGCCCCACTCGAACACGCGCATGCTGGCGTTGGTCTTCTCGCCAATGAAATCGATGGCGCCGTAGTTCATCCAGGGGATGGGTGCGCCGTGGCGGTCCACCGGCCGCCCGGCCTGCAGCGACTGCAGCCAGCCCGAGGTGTCCAGCATGTTGGTGCCGGGTGGCAGCAGCCGGCTGACGGTGTCCCAGTCGTTGTCCAGCACCAGTGCATGCGCGCAGCGCACATGGCTGCCTTCAAAACTGCCGTTGGCGGCCATCCGCTGGCGGATCAGCGCAGCGGCTGCATGGTGCTTGCCTGCGGCAAGCAGGGCGTTGATCTGTTCCATTGGATTCCGTCCGAAATTGGGCCGTGCCAGGGCCGGGTTACTGCGCGTAGCGGATCTGCCTGCGGCTCACGCCGCTGAGCACATCCTTGAGTCGGCTCTCCATGGCGTCCATCGCCGCCAGGTAGGGCGCATACAGCGGCTCGAAATAGGCGCCGAAATGCTCCGGCGGCGAACCCGCCCAGTAGCGACCGTTGTCCAGCAGCTTGATGCCCTGGAAGTGGTAGAAGATCAGTTGCTCCGAATCGACATAGATTTGCTGGTTGAAATAGCGCAATTCCCATTGCGAGACGTTCCAGTGCGCCACGTCGGCGCCGATCCAGCGGCTGACACAGCAGTTCGGGTACCGTGCCGGCCAGCGGTCCAGGTATTTCTGGTCGGCGAAGCGGTCGTCCTCGAGCCGGTCGTAACACCAGTCGATGCAGTCTCGGCGGTAGTCCTCGACCACGCGCCGGCCCTCGTCGGTGTTGAAGAAGCTGATCCACGCTACGTTGAAACGGCCATAACGCTCCAGGCTGCGCAGGTGCGGGCTGAACCGGTGCTCGATGATCTGCACCGACTTGCCAGCCGACTCCGCGTGCAGGATCGCTGGCGATGCATAAAAGAACAGGTCGGAGTCCAGGTAGGTGAGGCGCGCCATGCCGGGGAACTTGCGCAGCAGGTGGCGGCATAACACAGACGTGGCCGTGAAATACCACTCGACCAGTGAGCGGTTGTCCTTGCAGGCCGCGAATTCCGGGTCGGCAGCCTGCAATTCGTCGATGCCGATGGTCGTGATGTGGGGTGCGTGGCCGTTCAGGAACACCTCGGCGGTCTTGTCCAGGCACAGCAGGTGGAAATGCGCCAGGGGATCGTGGCGCTTGAGCGATTCGACCATCAGCATCGCGCGCGTCAGGTAGTTCGAATCGAAGTACGCGCAGTAGTGGTTGCGGCCGTCGGCGCCATCGGTGGCGAGCGGGTCGTGGCGCAGGCAGGCGATGCTGAGCGAACGGGTGCTGGGGCCGAACAGCTGGCCCAGGTCGTAGTCGATGCTCTTCTCGACCAGCACCGGTTGCAAGTGGTTGCGCGCGAGCAGGTCGGCCAACTCGGATTCCGAGAAGCAGACCTCCACCACTGGCGCGCCGTAACCGTTCTTGGTGAAGAACAGGTTGTCGGGGGCGTCGCGCACGGTGACGGTGTGGAAGACGGCGAAGTCGGCTGCCACGCGGGCCGCCTCCCGGACCGCCTGTTCGAACTCGATCGTGTGCATCAGCGAGGCACCATTGAGCACCACGTCGAAGGCCTGGTCCGGAAAGTCCAGCTGCGACGACGACATGACCTCGAACCGGTGGTCCGGGTAGGTCTTGCGGGCCAGTTCGACCATGGCCGGTGCCAGATCGACACCCGTGTAGGAGCAGGCGTCGCCCACGAATTCGGCGATGAAGGTATGCAGGTAGCCGGAGCCGCAGCCGGTCTCCAGCAGGCGCATGCCGGGGCGCTGGATCCTGTGCAGGATGTGCTGCAGGGCCAGCAGGTCGGCGCGCCGGCTGCCGGTCCGAAACAGGTCGATCAACCGGTGGAAGGCTTCGTGCTGTGCTGCGGCCGCAGCCTGGGTGTTCCAGCCCGCGATGGATGTGCTGGCCGCCGCATACTCCTGCGCGGTCAGCCGCCGGTAACCCTGCTGGGCCAGCAGGTGGTGGCGCATCAGCAGCGTGGCCAGACGCGGGTCGACGTTCGACAGCACCTGCAGGGGGACGGCTTCCGGCGCCGGCAGGGATGCACACAGGGCCTCGAGCCGGCCGAGCACAGGCAGGTAGACATCGGCGTAACAGGCGTCCCAGCCGGGCAATGCCCCGAAACTCAGCAACTGGTAGTTGTTGCGGGCGATGCGCTGCACCAAGGCGAACAGGAACAGGCCGGACGGGTTCGATGCGCCGCGCTGGTAGTTCCAGGGCGTCGACGGCTGCAGGTAGCGCACCGGCAGGGTGGTACCCCGCAGCTGCGCGGCGAGCCGCTGAGAGCAGGAGCCCTCGGTGTCGCTGCCGGTTGGCAGGGCCGTGTCCGCCAGCCGGTCGAGCAGGGCGCGGCTGGCGGGGTTGCCGGCGACCGACAGCAGGTCGATCGCAGCGGGTCCCAGCACCGAGGCATCGTGCAGGTAGGGCGCCACCCACCCATAGTCCAGCAGGCAGACCGAACGGTCGCCGTCTTCCAGAGCCAGTGCGCCGGCGTCCTGCAGCAGCACCGAGGGATGCAGGTAGCTCAGTCGCCGGGCACCCGGGTAACGGTCCATCAGCCCGCGCAGCAGCAGCGCCGGCAGCACCCACGGCAGGAGTGCGGGCTTGTCGGTCAGTGCGTGGCGCTCGGCCGGCGCGGCGATGTGCTCCAGGTCGAGCAGGACGACATGCGGAGCGGCGTCGCGCAGCAGTGCGCGCGTGGTGCCGTCCTTGCACAACATCACCAGCGGCTGCCCGGGGAACTGGGTCTGGAGCATCTCCACCGTGTGCAGCGCGAACAGCATGTCATCGGCGCCGGCTGCGCTGCAGAACAGCTGGCGGTGCGGCGTCGCGTCCGGTGCGGCTGCCACTGCCGCCCGGGCCTGGGCGCGGCGCGTCAGGTGCGTGTCCAGGATGCGCTCCAGCCAGGCTGCACGGTGTTCCACCAGGTGCTCCTGGTGCACCCGCGCAAAACCCGCCGCAGCGATCTGTTGGCGCTCGGCCTCGTTGGCCGGATCCAGATAGAAGGTCACTTTCTGCACCAGTTCGTCGGTGTCGCGGTAGGTGACGATCTCCTCCTGCGGTCGGAAGTAGTGCGCCAGGTTTTCGCAGTGCTCCGTGATCAGCAGCGCGCCGGCGCGGGTGGCCTCGAATATGCGCATGTTCGAGGTTTCACGCGCTCCCTGGTCGCTCAGCAGAAAGTCGCCCCGCGAATCCAGCACGATGCGCGAGCGCGCATACAGCGACAACACCTCGCGGCCGAACACCGGTGGAAACAGCGCGATCCGGTCGCCCGGCTCCAGCCGGAATGCCCCCGGTGTGTAAAGCGCGATCTCGTGCGTGCCGATCTGGCGCGAAAGTGCCCGGTACTCGGCCGCCCGGTCCTGGTGGATCTGTCCTGCAAAGGAGCCGGAAAACACCAGGTCGTGGTGTGGCGCCTGTGGTGGGCCGATCGGGTTGCGATACGGCGGGGCAGCCGGCATGAAGGTGTCCGCTGCCCGGGCGCCCAATGCGAGGGCCGATTCACGGATGTGGCGGATGCCCGACAGCACCAGGTCGATATGCCGCCACGCAATGCGCGCGTCGACGATGCTGGCGTGCCAGCCAACCACGAACGGCCGCCGCGGCAATCGCTCCAGGATGTCGAAGTCGAACCCCGGAATATCGCTGAGGTACAGCACATCGGGGTCGATCGCCCGCAGTTGCGCCTCCAGGATCTGGGCCGGGCTGGCGGGTGCCTGGTTGCGAAGGTTTTCCCGTGCCCATTGCAACTGGCTGGCGCTGCAGTTCGGAATCAGGTAGTGTGTGTCCCAGTGCTGCGGGTTCAGGCTGGGCACCGTGTTGTGGCCGCCGCTGAAGCCGGAGTCCAGCAGGGCGTCGATCTGCTCGGCAAAGCTGCGCTCGGCCAGGCCGGCCTGGGCGCGGTAAAAGTCATCGAGAAAACGCGAGTAGAAGCTCTCGACCTGGACGATGCGCAGTTTCTGGGCCATGGTGTGTCTGCAGCTTGCGCAGCGGTCTGTCAGGCAGCTGCCTGGCTGATGTAGGGATTGCGGTCGAGCTTCTGGAATGACCAGCCTCGCTCGGAGAACCGGGCGATCTCCTGGTCGCCCGGCATGGCTACGAAGATCATGGCAAGCAGCATGTTGTGCTTGAGCTCCATGCGCTCGCAACGCACCTCGATATCGTGCACCCGCGCGCGGAACGCGGTGAAGAGCGGGTTGCCCTCCTGCGCCAGTTCGTCGGTCAGCGCCGGGTCGAAGATGTCGTAGATGCTCTTGAACGCCACGGCCGGCAGATCCAGGCCCAGCGCCACCTTCTCCACTTCGCGGCGCGACAGGGTGTACACGTAGTTGCCGTCCGACTCGTAGCTGGCCTTGTGCTCGCCGCTGAGCGTGGGCATGTCTACGTAGGCGTCCTGCGGCTCGATCAGCACGATGCCCTTGCAGGCCACGCGCAGCATCTCGTACAGCGCGAGCATGGGCCGCGGAAAATGGTGGAACGCCTCCTTGCACAACACGTAGTCGAACGACCGGTCGGCGAAGCTCAGCCGCTCCGCGTTTTCTGCGCTGATCTTCTGCAATGCGCCGGCCTGCCGGCTGACCTGAAGCAGGTGGTCGCTGAGGTCGGAGGCGGTGACGTCGCTGAAGCCGCGGCGCAGCATGCGGATCGCATCCAGGCCGTAGCGGCCATCACCGACGGTCAGCCAGCGCTCGGCACGGGCGTTGACCAGGCATTCGAAGACCGCCTCGCTCATGCGCTCGTGGCGCCAGAAATCCACCGTGTCCTCGCGGAACCATCCCTGGTGCACTTTGAGCCGCTCGGGCGTGGCGGCGTCACGGATCCAGTGCTCCTTTTGCGCGTGGTAGCTCAGTTCCTGGAAGCTTTGCGTATCGTGGGACATGGCGGGTGTCGGTCGGGTTCGGGTGGAGGTGGCCGCTCGTTGGTGTGATCAGGCGTGCACGCTGCTCGCCGGCGCAATCAACCGGGCACCGATCCGCAGGCAGTCGTTCGTCCGCATCACGCTGCCTCGCCGTCAGGCCGGGAGGGTGGGTGCGATGGCGCACCGGGCGACAACGCGTCACGCGCCGTGCCGAGCTGGCTGGCGCGCCACATGGCGGTGCAGGCAGCCTCGAGCTGGCGGCAGAATCCTGCGGTATCGAACAGTGGCGAGGTCAGGCGCTGGTCGCACACCCGTTGACGCAATCTGGCAAGTTCGCCGGGCGTGTGTGCGAGCCGCAGCGCGACGGCTTCATACTCCGCCAGCGAGTGCGTCACCAGCTCCGGCAGGCCCAGCGTATGCAGCAGGCTGCCTGCCACCCGGGCCGGAAATGCACCGCCCATGCAGGTCAGGACCGGCAGGCCCGCCATCAACGCATCGGCGGCCGTGGTGTGGGCGTTGTACGGGTGCGTATCGAGAAACAGGTCGGCCTGGCGGTAACGCGCCAGGTGGTCTTCCACTCGCGGTACGCGGCCGGCGAACACCAGGCGATCCGGATCGACGCCGCGCGAGTGGGCTTCCAGGCGCAGATTGGCCTGCGCCAGGGCTCCGCGCGACATCAGCCACAACACGCTACCCGGCACCTGCACCATCAGGCGCATCCATGCATCGAACACCGGCGGGCTGATTTTGTAGTCGTGGCTGAACGAGCAGAACACGAAGCCGACTTCCGGGAGCCCGCATTCGGCGCGCGTCGGCACCTGATCCGGGATCGCCACGCTGCCGTCCGTGGGCAGGTAGCTGTCAGGCAGGTACACCACCTGCTCGTCGTAGAACTGCTGGTGCTCCGGCGGGATGACATGCCGGTCGGCCAGGATGTAGTCGTAATAGTCCGTGCCCATGGTTCCGGGATAACCGAGGTAGTTGACCTGGACCGGCGCGGGCTTGAGCGCGAAGACCTCGGTGCGCGTGTCGGAGGTGTAACCGCCGAGGTCGATGGCGATGTCCACCTCCAGATCGCGCATCTGCTGGGCGATCTGGGCGGCGCCCATCTGGCGGGCGTCGATAAAATGGTCGAACGCGGCCTGCATGCGTGCGCGCAGGCGGCTCTGGTCGTCTACCCCGAGCGACACGGCGATCGTCTCGAAGCGGGTGTGGTCGTGGTGTTCGAACACCCCGGCCATCAGGTGCCCGACCGGATGCTCACGGAAGTCGGGCGACACATACGCCACGCGGATCCGTTCGTGGCGGTAGCGTTCGCCCTGCCAGAGCGAGCGCGGGCTGCGCCGGGCGTGGTGTGCGGCAAAGACCCTGGCCGCGTGCTGGTGGTCGGCAGCGCTGTCGGACGCCGACATGAAGGCCAGGGACTTGCAGGCGCGTTTACCGGCGCGCACCGCGTCCACGATGCGTGTGCAGACGGGGGCGAAGTCCTTCCAGTCGCAGATGTGCATGCGTTCGTAGAACAGCAGGCCTAGTCCGTAGTCGTGGTCGGGGTTGAGCGTGATCAGCCGCTCGAACATCGTGATCGCCTGCTCGTTCTGCCGGAACTCGGTCAGCAGGATGCCGCAATTACCCAGGGCTCCGGCATGGTCGGGCTGCAGGGTCAGGATCTGGTTGAAGCGCTCCAGGGCTTCCTTGTGCCGGAACATGCTGCGCAGCAGCGCACCGCTGTTGAGCAGCACTTCGACATAGTCGGGCTTCAGGGCCAGCGCAGCATCGAAGCTGCGCAGCGCCGCATCCTTGTCGCCGCCGGCCTGCAGCACTGCCCCGTGCAGGTAGAACAAGGGTGCGAACTGCGGGTTGGCCCGGGTGCCGCGCTGGCACAACTCCGCCGCCAGGTCGATTGACCCGGCGTTCATGCCGATCAATGCCAGCGAGTAGAGCGCATGCGGGTTGTCGGGCTCCAGCTCCAGGACCCGCGTGAACACGCGGCTGGCCGCATCGCCCTGGCGCTGGTTCTGCAGCTCGATAGCCTGAATCAGCAGGTCGGTGACGGATGGCGTGGCGGCTTTGGTCATGTCTGCGTGAAACGCCGCGGATGGTGGACACGCGCGTCAGATGGTATTGTCATTGCCGCCGCCCAGGGCCTTGTAGAGTTGTGCGGCCGTCTCCAGCTGCGCCCGTCGCACCTGGGCACTGCCTTGTTGCGCCGCCACAACCTCGCGCAGGCTTTCGAGCACTTCCAGGTAACTGATCAGTCCGCCCTGGTAACGCGCCTGGGCGATTTCAAGCCGCCGCTCCTGGGCGATCCGGTTCTCGACGCTGGAGCGCAATTGCCGGGTCAGCGAGTCGCGGGCGGACAGCAGGTCTGCGACCTCCCGGAACGCCTGCTGGATGGTCTTCTCGTATTCCGCAATGGCGATGATCTTCCTGGCCTCGGCGAGGTCCACGCCGGCTGCTGTGCGCCCGCCGTCGAACAAGGGCATGGAGATCGTCGGCAGGAACGACCAGGCACCGCCGGTGAACAGTCCGAGCAGGCCCTTGCTGGCCAGGCCCAGGCCCGCCGTGAGCGTGATCTTGGGCATGAACGCCGCGCGCGCGGCATCGATGTTGGCATGCGCCGCCAGCAGACGCTGCTCGGCGGCCAGCACATCCGGCCGCACCAGCAGCACCTCTGCCGGCAGGCCGGGCGCGAGGTCGGCGTCCAGGCCTTGCTGGTCCAGGCTGGCACCTTCCGGCAGCCCATCGGGCAGCTGCCCCACCAGGAAACGCAGATGGTTGGTGGCCCTGGCCTGCTGGTGCTCCAGCGCTGCGAGGTGGGCCCGCGCGGATTCGAACATCGCGCGCGCCTGTTCGTACTCGTAGTCGTAGGCCCCGCCGATGTTGCGGCCCTTGTCGATCAGCGACAGCGACTGCGCCCGCAAGCCGGCGTTGGTCCTTGCCAGGGTTGCCAGCTCTTCCATCTGCAGCAGCGTGAAATACACCGCCGCCACGTCGGCCACCAACGAGATGCGGGTGGCCCGTTGCGCCTCTTCGGTGGCCAGGTAGCTGGCGCGCGCCGATTCGGACAAACGGGCCAACCGGCCCCAGAAGTCGAGTTCGAACGAGACGCTGGTCATGGAAACGTCGAAGCGTGAGTTGATCGCGGAGCCACCTGCCGAGCGCAATTCGGCGGGAGACCGTGAGACATTTCCCGATCCGAGCAGGCCGACCAGCGGCGACTGGTCGGAGCGGATGATGCCGTACTGGGCACGGGCCTCCAGCACACGCCCTGCGGCGATGCGCAGATCACGGTTGTGCTGCAGTGCAGTGGCGATCAAGGTCTGCAGTCGGGGGTCAGGGAAAAAGTTGCGCCAGTGGGTTCTGGTGGCGTCGATCCGGCCGCCCTGGGCGCCAGCAGCCGGCCAGGCGGACGGAATCGGCGCGACCGGGCGCTGGAGTTCGGTCGGTGGCGTCGCGCAGGCTGTCAATAGGGTCGCGGCCACCAGGCAGGCGCTCCGCAGGCCGAGCCCGGCGGAAATCCGCCATCGGAGCGCGGGCGACAAGCAAACCTGGCCAGGGGGGTACATGACATCGGAAGGGTGGAACTGTGAGGATTGTCGCGGCGCGACGCCGGGGCAATGGGCCAATTAGGCGGCCGATCACCCGCCAATTGGGTCCGGGCTGCTCAGCGCGAGGCGGAGGCGGCCGGCGCAGCAGTTTCAGTGACTGCGGCCGCTTGCCGCGGGCCGCCCAGCAGCCTTTCCTCGGCTTCCCGGGTCATGACCAGGATCGTGATACGCCGGTTGGTCGGGCTCAGCGGATTCAGTACATCGAGCAGGCTGCTGGAGGCCAGGCCGGTGACACGGGCCAATTTTTCGTCGGGCATGCCGGCCGAGATCAGTTCACGGCGCGAGGAGTTGGCGCGGTCGGCTGACAACTCCCAGTTGCTGTAGCCACGCTCGCCGCTGCCATAAGGAGATCGGTCGGTATGGCCGTCCAGGCTGATCTTGTTGTCGACACCGTTCAGGGCGTTGCCGATCTCGCGCAGGATGTCGCGCATGTACGGCTTGACCA
>JANOUM010000171.1:0-14172 GCA_031416855.1 Rhodoferax sp.
CAGGCACAGGAAGATCGCGCAGCCGAAGACCCAGATCAACTCGCGCGGCTTGCGGTAGCTGCCGTACATCAGGCCGCGGAACATGTGCAGGTAGATCACGACGAAGAACGCCGAGGCACCGGTCGAATGCATGTAACGCACCAGCCAGCCCCAGGGCACATCGCGCATGATGTACTCGACCGAGCCGAAGGCCAGCGCGGCATCCGGCTTGTAATGCATGACCAAGAAGATGCCGGTGACGATCTGGATCACCAGCACCAGCATGGCCAGCGAACCGAAGATGTACCAGAAGTTGAAGTTCTTGGGCGCGTAGTACTCGCCCATGTGCTCGTTGTAGAGCTTGCTGAGCGGAAAACGGTTGTCGACCCAGTTCAGCAGTTTTTGAGCCGCTGGGGCATTGGGGGAAATTTCCTTCATCTCAGCCATGATGTGCTCCGGTGCTGCGTGTCGCCATGGATCAGGCTTTCTTGTCTTCGCCAATCAGCAAGCGGCTGTCGGACAGGTACATGTGGGGCGGAACTTCGAGGTTGTCGGGCGCTGGCTTGTTCTTGTAGACGCGGCCGGCCAGATCGAAGGTCGAACCGTGGCAGGGGCAGAAAAAGCCGCCTTGCCAGTCATCCGGCAGCGATGGCTGCGGACCGGCCTGGAACTTGTCGGACGGGGAGCAGCCCAGGTGGGTGCAGATACCGACCACGACCAGGTACTCCGGCTTGATGGCGCGCGTGTCGTTGAGGGCGTATTGCGGGGTCAATTCATCTTGCTTGCGTTGGGATTTCGGATCTGCCAGCTGGGGCTCGAGCGCTTTGAGCGCCGCCAGTTGCTCGGGGGTCCGACGGACGATCCAGACCGGCTTGCCGCGCCATTCGACCGTCATCTTTTCGCCGGGTCGCAGTGCCGAGATATCGGCTTCGACCGCTGCACCGGCCCCCTTGGCTTTCTCGGACGGCTGGAAGCTGCTGACAAAAGGAACGGCAGTGAAGGCGCCGCCCACCACACCAGCACAACTCGACGCGATCAGCCACGTCCGTTTACTGCGGTCGACTTGGGTGTCACTCATGGGAATCCTCAATGAAAACATCACTATCTGGCTCAGCCGAGGATTGTAGCTGACGACTTTTGGCGGATCGCCCCAGGGACGGTTTGCAGATTCATTGCGATTGCGCCCGCCGAAGTTCCAGATAATGCGCGCTGATCTTCGAATCCGGGGGTCGAAACAGCCCATAACGAAGGAGAAGTGCGCATGAGCATAGTGTCGGAATTCAAGGAATTTGCCGCCAAGGGCAACGTCATGGACCTTGCAGTCGGTGTGATCATCGGCGGCGCATTTGGCAAAATTGTCGACTCCGCGGTCAACGACCTCATCATGCCCATCGTGGGGGCGATCTTGGGCAGCCTGGACTTCTCCAGCCTGTTCGTGGTTCTTGCGAAGGTGCCAGCCGGCACGGTCATGACGCTGGCCGAACTGAAGAAGGCCGGTGTGCCAGTATTTGCCTATGGTAACTTCATCACCATCGCAGTCAACTTCGTTATCCTGGCGTTCATCATCTTCATGATGGTCAAGCAGATGAACCGCCTCAAGCGCGCGGCCCCGGTCCCCGCTCCCGCACCGGCCGTCACACCAGAAAACATCCTGCTGCTGCGCCAGATCCGCGACAGCCTGCGGAAGTAACCTGCCAGTCTGCGCCGGCTCGGGCCGCCATGGTCCGCTTAGGCTGGTGGCGCGGCGTTGGGTGGCATGCCCGCCAGCTGCCTGGCCATCCGGATCGCCGCCACCAGGCTGGCGGCATCAGCGGTGCCGGTGCCGGCGATGTCGAATGCCGTGCCGTGGTCCGGGCTGGTCCGCACGAATGGCAGGCCCAGTGTCACGTTGACACCCTGATCCAGGCCCAGGTACTTCACCGGGATCAACCCCTGGTCGTGGTACATCGCCACTACCACATCGAACTCGCCCGCGCCTGGCTGCCCGGCGCGGGCCCGCATGAACACGGTGTCCGGTGCCAGCGGCCCCTGGACCCGCAGCCCGGCCGCGCGCGCGGCCTGAACGGCCGGCCCGATCACGTCGATTTCCTCCCGGCCGAACAAGCCGCCCTCACCCGCATGGGGATTGAGCCCGGCAACGGCGATGCGGGGCGCGCGGCCGAGCAGGGCGCGTAGCGCCCGGTCCGTGACTTGCAGGGTCAGGAGCACGTTATCGAAGTCGACCGCCTCGATCGCCTGGCGCAGGGACACGTGGATGCTGACCAGCACCGTGCGCAATTCGTCGTTGGCCAGCATCATGCGCACCGGCATGTCGGCCACCGACCGGCCGGTGAATTCCGCCGCAAGCGCCTGCAGCAGTTCGGTATGCCCGGGGTAAGCGGCATACGGCGCGCCGGCTGCGGACAGCGCCAGCTTGTTCAACGGCGCCGTGACCACGGCGGCGACCTCTGCGCGCAATGCGGCATGCGCCGCCCAGACCACGCAGCGCCCCGCCAGCGCGCCGGCCACTGCCGACACCGCCCCGAAAGCGACCGTCGGCTGGGGTGCAACCACCTGCAGCACCGGGATACAGCGCGACGGCACGTTCAGCGCCTCGTGCGGATGCTCCAGCACAGCCACCGGCAGTGGCGGCTCACCGCTGCGGGCGATGCAGGCGCCGGCCCGACGCATCGTGGCCACATCGCCGGCCACGAAACAACCCGGCGCAACCTGCGGCGCATCCCGAAAAACCTTGGCGATGATTTCCGGGCCGATACCGGCGGGGTCCCCGAGCGTGATGGCGATCGGCCTGTCCACGGTGCCTAGGCCGGGTTGTCGATATCGACGAACGTGTGCGCCAGCGACAGCGTTGCGGCGACATGCCCGCCGAGCGCCGCGACCCCATACCGTTCGCTGGCGTGGTGGCCGCAGGCCACATAGGCGACACCACATTCGCGTGCGTAGTGCGCCTGCGGCTCGGAGATTTCGCCTGTGATGAACGCGTCGGCCCCGGCCTGGATGGCGGCCTCGAAGTAGGACTGTGCACCACCGGTACACCAAGCGATGCGCCGCAGGGGCCTGCGCGCAGTCGCCACCACCGTGACCGGCCGGCCCAGCGCCCCGGAGATCACGGCACCAAGTGCATGTGCATCGTCGAACACCGCGCCATCCGCCCGTGCGCCCAGGAAGCCGAGGTCTTGCTCGCCGAACCGGGCATCGGCCAGCAGGCCGAGCAATTGACCCAGTTGCGCGTTGTTGCCCCATCGCGGATGGGCATCGAGCGGCAGGTGGTAGGCCAGCAGGTTGATGTTGTGCGCCAGCAGCATGGCGAGCCTTTGGCGCATCCAGCCGGTCACGCGTCCGTCCTGCCCGCGCCAGAACAGTCCGTGGTGTACCAGCACGGTGTCGGCGCCGGCCTGCACCGCCGCTTCGATCAGGGCCAGGCTGGCCGTCACGCCGGTGACGATATGGCGCAGCTGCAGGGCCCCCTCGACCTGCAGCCCATTGGGGCCATGGTCGCGAAAACGGTCGGGCTGCAGCAGTTCATCGAGTGTCGCCAGGAGCTGGTGTCGGTCGGCCATGGTGGGTACAGAATAGGTCGGGAAAGTACGCCGCTCAATCTACGGCATCGGATGGCCCGATTGTCGACCCATCGGGCTGCAGGCAGCTGTCGCAGCCTTGTCCGGCGCCGATCCATCTTGGCGCCAGGGCGCGCAGCGCTGCCGGGAGCCAGGGCAAGCTCTGCCGCACGAACGCAGGCAGGACTGTGGCCAGCACCTCATGGGAGTGCGTCAACGCGCCACACTGGTAGAGCGCTGCGTCTCCGTTCCAGCGCAACGCGCTGCAGGCGCCACGCCGGCGGCCCGACAACAGCACACCGAGTGGGCAGGGTTCGACGAGGCAACACACGCCGCAGCCGTTGCAGGGTGCACCCAGCGACGGCTTGGCAGGCGCCCGGGGCTCGACAAATATCGTCCACTGCTTGTGGTACATCACGGATTCTCCTGCCCCACTGTAGCGTGGGGCCCCGGTGGGGCCGACACCCGCCCAGCATACGCGCGCCCTACAATTTGGCGCATGAAACGTCTCTGGCTGCTCTTCTCGCAAATCGTCACCCTGTTGCTGGCGACCTATTTCGTCGTCGTCACACTCAAACCCGAGTGGCTGGGCAAGGGCCCGACGGGGGTACGCAGCCTGGCCGTGATCGACGCGCCCGCAGCGCCGGCGGGTGCCGTACCGCCAGGGAGTTTCCGGCAGGCGGCCCAAAGGGCGTCTTCGGCGGTTGTCAGCATCAATATCAGCAAGGCCGCCAAGCCGCCGCCGCACGGCAGTGACCCGTGGTTCCGGTTCTTTTTTGGTGAGCAGGGCACCGGACCCCAGGCCGGCCTGGGCAGTGGCGTGATTGTCAGCGCCAATGGCTACATCCTGACCAACAACCATGTGATCGAAGGTGCGGACGAGATCGAGGTCATCCTCAATGACAGCCGCCGTGCAGTGGCCAAGGTGATCGGCACCGACCCGGACACCGACCTGGCGGTGCTGAAGATCGAACTCGACAAGCTGCCCGTCATTGTGATGGGCAACTCGGATGCACTGCAAGTCGGTGACCAGGTGCTTGCCATCGGCAATCCGTTTGGCGTCGGCCAGACTGTCACCAGCGGCATCGTCAGCGCGCTGGGTCGCAACCAGCTGGGCATCAACACCTTCGAGAACTTCATCCAGACCGACGCTGCGATCAACCCCGGCAACTCGGGCGGTGCGCTGGTCGACACCATGGGCAATCTGCTGGGCGTCAACACCGCCATCTACTCGCGCTCGGGCGGCAGCATGGGTATCGGATTCGCGATTCCGGTGTCCACCGCGCGCCTTGTCATGGAGGGCCTGGTGAAGGACGGGCAGGTCACCCGGGGCTGGATCGGCGTCGAACCCAACGAGTTGTCACCCGAGCTGGCCGAGACCTTCGGCGTGAAGGCGCGCCAGGGCGTGATCATCACCGGTGTACTTCAAAACGGGCCAGCGGCTCTGGCCGGGGTGCGACCCGGCGATGTGGTGACCGCGGTGGCGGATAAGGAAGTCGCCAATGTGTCGGAGTTGTTGTCCGCAGTCGCCGCGCTCAGGCCCGGCACACCGTCAAAGTTCCGGCTGCAACGCCGGGATGACCAGATGGTGCTGGAGGTGACGCCCGGTGTTCGGCCCAAACCGCGACGCCCCGCCAGATAGACCGCGCCGGCCGCGTGTCGACGGCCCCATCAGGGCTTGGCTTCTCCGGTGTGCTCTTCCGGCTTGACATCGGCTTTTTCGTCCGGCGCCTGGGTGTGCTTGATAAAAATCCGCGCCGCCCAAATACCCGCTTCGTACAGCAGGCACATCGGAATCGCCAGCGCCAGTTGCGACACCACATCGGGCGGCGTCAGCACGGCAGCGATGACGAACGACAGGACGATGAAGTAGCCGCGAAAATCCTTCAGCTTCTGGATGCTCACGATGTTCATGCGGGCCAGCAACACCACCACGATCGGCACCTGGAAGGCCACGCCGAAGGCCAGGTACAGGCCCAGGATCGCCTCGACATAGGACGCGATGTCGGGGGTTGCCGCCACGCTGTCCGGCGTGACGGCCTGGATGAAGGCGAACATCTTGTCCAGCACGAAGAGCTGCACGAACGCAATGCCAATGTAGGCCAGCGCACTGCCAAAGAAGATCAGGGGCACTGCCAGGCGCTTCTCATGGCCGTACAGGCCGGGAGCCACGAAGGCCCATGCCTGGTACATCAACCAGGGCAGAGCCAGCAGGACGCCGGCCATCATCAGCACCTTGAGCGGGACGAAGAACGGTGAAAAAACACCCACCGCGATCAATTTGGCTCCCGGCGGCATGTGCGCGCGGATCGGGGCGGCGATCAGGTCGATCAAGCCGCTGGGAGACGGCCAGATAGCGAGCAACGCCATGCAGATCACCAAACCGATCAGGCTGTAGAGCAACCGGTCGCGCAGCTCCATGAGGTGCTGCACGAACGGCTGCTCAGTGCCCGCGAGTTCGTCTTCTTTTGATGTGGGATCTGTCATCTTGTTGCTGTGGCCAAAAAGCTGCCGGCGTGTCGACCCCGGCAGATGGTGCACGGCCGATTGTCAGCCGATTTTTTGCGGGCGGAACCGCGCGACACGGGCGGCGCCCGATAACGCGCGGGTTCGCGTGCCGGTTCGCGCCTTGTACCAGTTGGGAGTCGCCCCCTGCTTGACACGCCAGCGCTTGCCCGGATGGCGGTAGACCGGGTAACTTTCCAGCGCGGGCGAGTTCTCGGTCGGGAGGCTGGTCGCGTCGGCCCAGGACTTCTCGAAGTCGGTCGCGCCGCTTTGAATCGTGTTCTCGATGTCCTTGGCCGCACCGGCCACCGAATCCTTCATCTTCTTGAGCTCATCGAGCTCCATCGACCGGCTGACCTCGGCCTTGACATCGGACACATAGCGCTGCGCCTTGCCCAGCAGCATTCCGACGGTGCGTGCCACCCGCGGCAGCTTTTCAGGGCCGATGACGATCAGCGCGACAGCCCCGATCAGGGCCATCTTGGAAATGCCAAGGTCAATCACGCGTGTGCAGCGTCAGGCATCAGGATTTCTGCCGCGCTTCGACGTCGATCGTCGCCTTATCCGACGCGGCCGACGCGGCCGACGCGGCCGATGCATTGGCCACCTGTGGCGTGGCGGCCGCGGTCTTGTCGTCGGCGCTGCTGGAGCCATCCTTCATGCCATCCTTGAAGCCCTTGACGGCGCCGCCGAGGTCGCCGCCCATGTTCTTGAGCTTCTTGGTTCCGAACACCATCACCACGATCAGCAGCACGATGAGCCAGTGCCAGATTGAAAATGTACCCATGAGTTTCTCCTAAGCAATTGTGGAATTTTAGTCTTGCCCAACCGCCGACCCGAATAACCCTTCGTCAACCGCGCAACCACGGACGCGGACCACCCATCACGTGCAAGTGCAGATGATGCACTTCCTGGCCCCCTTCCACCCCGGTGTTGCTCACGATCCGGAAGCCACCTTGCGGATACGGACGGCAGCCCTCCTGCAGGGCGAGGCGCGGCGCCAGGGTCATCATGTGCCCCATCAGGGGCGCATGCCCGGGCTCGAGGTGGGCGAATGACGGGATGTGCTGCTTGGGAATCAGCAGGAAATGCACCGGGGCCGACGGATGGATGTCGTGAAAAGCAAAAACAAACTCGTCTTCATGCACCTTGCGCGACGGTATCTGGCCCTGGGCGATCTTGCAAAACAGGCATTCGGGATCGTGCGCCATGTTGCGGCTCCTTGCTGTTCTTCTTTTTTCTACTCGCCGACCGGCCGGTTGTTGTTCATGGCCACCATGCCGCGCACGATGCGGTACAGGAACCAGATCGAAATCACAAACCAGGCAAACGCCCCGGGCAGGTACAACAACAGGAACAGGGGCGCGGTCAGAACATACAAAAACCCGGCGATCAGCACAGAGCGGATGCGCCAGGAAAAATGGCTGGCCTGCCAGGTGCCGGTTGCTTCGTCCTTCTTGACCATGTCGACGACCAGGGCCACGATCAGCAGGACGGCGCCGGCCTGCGCGCCGGGCACCAGTGCGCCCACCGCAACGACCAGGTGCAGCAGGTAGCTGACCCAGCCAACTGTTTTGAGCGCCTGCGCCCTCTGGCTATCGCCATCCTTCGACACAACATCGACGACTTCATCCATTTGAATTCTCCCAGGTAGGTGTTTGCGGCGCGCCCTGCTCGCGCGAGACCGCCTTGCGCAGGGCCTTTTCCTCGATACCGCTGGTGCCGGCGCGGCGCTGCAGTTCGCACAGCACGTCGGCCGGTGTCAGGTCATGGTGCGCCAGCGCGATCAGGCAATGGAACCACAGGTCGGCCACCTCGCCGACCAGCAACGCGCGGCGCTGCGCCACATCCGAGCCAAGCGACAAGGCATGGGCCAGATCCTTCGAGGCCAGCACCACCTCGGTGGCCTCCTCGCCAATCTTCTTGAGAAATGCGTCCGGCCCCCGGGCCAGCAGGCGGGCGACGTAGCTCTTGTCGGGGTCACCACCGTGCGCGGCCTTGCGGCTCTCGATGACGGCGGCGAGTTCTTCGAGCACGGTGGCAGAAGGGGTTGCGGAAGCCATCGGGACCTACTTGTAGATCGATTCCGGGTCTTTCAAGACCGGTTCGGTGATTTTCCATTCGCCAGCCAGCGCGCCGCCCTGCTGCAACCGGAAAAAACAGCTGTGTCGCCCGGTGTGGCAGGCGATGGCAGGCTGGTGCCCCTGCTGCGTCACCTTGAGCAGCAGCACGTCGTTGTCGCAATCCATGCGTATCTCATGCACCAGTTGCACGTGGCCGGACTCCTCGCCCTTGAACCACAACTTCGCGCGCGAGCGGCTGAAATACACCGCCCGACCAAGTTCCACAGTCTTGGCGAGCGCCTCGCGGTTCATCCAGGCGAACATCAGCACGTCGCCGGTGGCCTGTTCCTGGGCGATCACCGGCACCAGGCCAGCGCCATCCCATTTGACTTCGTTCAACCAGTTCATGCCCGTATTGTCGGCGACGACCAGCAGCCCGCACGCCGTGCCGGCATTCAGATCCGCACCGCAATGCCGCGTGCGGCCATGTGCTGTTTGGCCTGCAAAACCGTGAATTCACCGTAATGGAAGATGCTCGCAGCCAGCACGGCGTCTGCGCCACCGCGTTGGATGCCGTCGGCCAGGTGGTCCAGCGTGCCGACACCACCCGAGGCAATCACCGGCACCTCCACCGCGTCGCTCACGGCGCGCGTCAGGGCCAGGTCGAAACCGGCCCTGGTACCGTCGCGGTCCATGCTGGTCAGCAGGATTTCGCCCGCTCCACGGGCCGCCATGTGACGCGCCCAGTGCACCGCATCGACACCGGTGTTGCGGCGCCCGCCGTGGCTGTAGACATCCCACCCGGCGCCGGCCCGGCTGCCGTCGGCCCGCAGCGCCTGCTCCTGCCCGGACGTACGGCGCTTGGCGTCGATCGCAACCACGATGCACTGGGCCCCGTACCGGGCCGACGCATCTTCGATCACTTGGGGATTGGCAAGTGCGGCCGAATTGAAACTGATCTTGTCGGCGCCGGCGTTGAGCAGGCGACGTACATCCTCGACCGTGCGCACGCCGCCACCCACAGTCAGGGGAATGAACACCTGGCTGGCCACCGCCTCGATGATGTGCAGCAGGAGGTCGCGGTCGTCGCTGGTGGCGGTGATGTCGAGAAAGGCCAGTTCGTCCGCGCCCTGTTCGTTGTATCGGGCGGCGATCTCGACCGGGTCACCGGCGTCGCGCAAGTCGACAAAATTGACGCCCTTGACCACCCGCCCGGCGGTGACGTCCATGCACGGGATGATGCGCTTGGCCAGCATGGGGCGACGCGGGCGAACGGCTCAGCCGTTCAGTTCGTCGGCACGGGCCTGAGCAGCGGCAAAATCGAGGTCGCCGGAGTAGATCGCCCGGCCGCAGATCACACCCTCGACTCCTTCGCTTTCGACGTCGCACAGCGCGTCGATGTCGGCCATGGAGCTCAGGCCGCCGGACGCGATCACCGGGATGGTCAGCGCCTGCGCGAGCTTGACGGTGGCCTCGATGTTGATGCCTGACAACATGCCGTCACGTCCGATATCGGTATAGATGATGGATTCGACGCCGTAGTCCTCGAACTTCTTGCCCAGGTCGATCACATCGTGGCGGGTGAGCTTGCTCCAGCCGTCGGTGGCGATCTTGCCGTCGCGGGCGTCCAGGCCGACGATGATGTGGCCGCCGAAGGCAGTGCAGGCGTCCTGCAGAAAGCCCGGGTTCTTGACCGCGGCCGTGCCGATGATCACATAGCGCAGGCCGGCATCGAGGTAACGCTCGATGGTGTCGAGGTCGCGGATACCGCCGCCCAATTGCACATCGACTTCGCTGCCCACGCTCTTGAGGATCTTTCGGATCGCCATCTCGTTCTTGGGATGCCCGGCAAACGCGCCGTTCAGGTCGACCAGGTGCAAGCGGCGCGCGCCCTGGGCCACCCAGCCGCGGGCCACCAGGGCCGGGTCTTCGCCAAACGTGGTGGACTGTTCCATGTCGCCCTGTTTGAGGCGGACACAATGACCGTCTTTCAGGTCAATAGCGGGAATAAGCAGCATGGTGCGTGAAAGGCGCGAGCGGGTCAGGGATTCCAGCGAAGGAAATTGCGATAGAGCGCGAGGCCGTGGGCAGCACTTTTTTCCGGATGAAATTGGGTTGCAAAAATATTATCGCGCGCAATCGCAGCGGTGAAGCGGCCGCCATAGTCCGCTTCGCCAGCGCTGTGGTGCGCAACAGACGGTCTGGCGAAGAAACTGTGCACGAAATAGAAATAACTGCCGTCCGGCACGTCATCCCACAAGGCATGGGGAGTTGCCCCAGGCTGGCTGCGCCAGACTTGGTTCCAGCCCATTTGCGGCACCTTGTAGCGGCTGCCGTCGGCCTGCAACCGGCCGGACAGCGCGAAGCGCACCACATCGCCGGGGAACAGGCCGAGGCCCGCCGTGCCCTTGCCGGCATCGCCTTTGCGACCCTCCTGGCTGTGCTCGAGCAGCATCTGCATGCCCACACAGACGCCGAACAGGGGCTTGATCGCGGCGGCTTCCAGCACCGACTCCACCAGGCCGGACGCGTGCAACTCGCGCATGCAGTCGGGCATCGCTCCCTGGCCGGGCAACACGATACGCCCCGCAGCGCGGACCTGATCCGGGTCCGAGGTGACGATCACCTGGAAGCCGCTGTCGGCCGCCACCGCATGCATTGCTTGCGACACGGAACGCAGGTTTCCCATGCCGTAGTCGACCACCGCCACCGTATTGCCCGATGCCGCCAGGGGCATTACAAGGACCCCTTGGTGGAAGGAATGGTCCCGGCTGCGCGCGGGTCGATTGCCACGGCGGCACGCACGGCGCGCGCGAACGCCTTGAACACCGACTCGGCCTGGTGGTGGGCGTTTTCGCCGCGCAGGTTGTCGATATGCAGCGTCACCAGGGCATGGTTCACGAAACCCTGGAAGAACTCGTGCGCCAGCTGGGTGTCGAAGGTGCCGATCATCCCGCTTTTGAACGGCACGTTCATCACCAGCCCCGGTCGGCCTGAAAAATCGACCACGACCCGGCTGAGCGCTTCGTCCAGTGGCACGTAGGCGTGGCCAAAACGGCGAATCCCCTTCTTGTCGCCCAGCGCCCGGAACACCGCCTGGCCGAGTGTGATGCCCACATCTTCCACGGTATGGTGCCCGTCGATGTGCAGGTCGCCCTGGGCCCGGACGTCGAGGTCGAGCAGGCCATGGCGCGCGATTTGGTCCAGCATGTGGTCGAAGAACCCGATCCCCGTCTGCAGCCGGGCCAGGCCGGTCCCGTCGAGATTGACGCGCACGGTGATCTGCGTCTCGGCGGTGTTGCGGGTGACTTCGGCGCTGCGATTCGGCGCGGCAGCTACTGGGGTGCTTGACATAGGGACTCCTTGAGCGCGTTCAGCATGGCGTCATTCTCGATTGCGGTGCCCACCGTCAACCGCAGGCAGTTGGCCAGCAGCGGATGGGAACCGGCCATGTTCTTGACCAGGACACCGCGCACCTGCATGCGCTTGAACACGGTGCTGGCAACGTCTTCGCCCGAACCCGCGAACGGCGCCAGGCGCACCAGTACCATGTTGGCGTCGCTGCGGTAGGTGCGCACGCCGGGCAATGTGGCCAACGCAGCCTGCAGCACCGACCGCTGGGCCACGACATCACGCGCCTGGGCCGCAAAGACCTCGCTGTGCTCAAGCGCAAACAGGGCGCACTCGGCGTTCAGGACGCTGATGTTGTAAGGCGGCCGGACCTTGTCGACCTCGCGGATCAGAGCCGCGCGGCCAACCAGGTAACCAATACGCACCCCAGCGAGTCCGAACTTGCTGAGCGTGCGCAGCAACAGCACATGCTCGTGGCGTGCCAGGCGACCCATGTAACTTTTGCCCGCGAACGGCTGGTAGGCCTCGTCGAGCACCACGAAACCCGGCGCCGCGGTGATGATCCGGTCGATGACTGCGTCGTCCCACAGGTTCGCGGTGGGGTTGTTCGGGTAGGCGAGGTAGATCAATGCAGGCTGATGCTGCGCGATCGCCATCAGCATCGCCTGCTCGTCGAGTTCGAACTGGTCGTCCAGCGGTACACCGACAAACTTCAGGCCCTGCAACTGCGCGCTGAGGCCGTACATCACGAATCCCGGCACCGGCGCCAACACGCAGGCCCCTGGACGGTCGAACGCCATGCAAAGCAGGGAGATCAGCTCGTCCGACCCATTGCCCAGCATCAGCTCGAATCCCCCGGGCAGGCCAACGTGCTGCGCCAGCGCAGCGCGCAGTACGTCCAGTCGCTGGCCGGGGTACCGGTTGAGTTCAACCGCACCGAGCCTGGCGCCGAGCTGTTGCTGCAATTCGCGCGGCAGCACATGGGGGTTCTCCATGGCATCCATCTTCAGCATGCCGTGGGACGGCTGGACCAGGTAGCGGTGCATTGCCAGCACTTCCGGGCGCAGCCGGTCGGCCAGCAGGCTGGCCAGTGGGGAATGCTCTCGGTTCATCGCGCGGTCCTGGTCACGGGCATCGGTCGGGGCGGTGGGTCAGCAGCTGTAGGCGCTGGCCAGTGCGTTGGTCATCACGAGCTGCGCCGGCATGTCGGCCTCGTAGAGTGCCTTGTTGCGCTGCAGTTCAGCGTCAAACAGCGGCTTGGCCATACGGGGCTCGAGCCGTCGGCCGTCGACGCAAAAAAGTGGTTTGGCGCCGGAGCGCACCGCCTGCGCGTTGGCCTCCTCGGAGCCTTCGAGCACGCCGACCAGGTAGTACCGGACATAAGCCGGACCCTGCTTCTTGTCCGACAGCTCGAGCGCCCGCAATTCCCGCAGGCTCATGGCCTGCACGCTGGCCAGCAGGCAGCTCGCAGCCAGACACCCGGTCGCCAGCCTGGCCATCGGCCTGGCACCAAGCCGGAACCGGCCGTGACGCGCCATGGTGTTCACTCCGACCTCATTTCAGCGGCACGGGCATGGGCGTCCAGCCCCTCGCCATAGGCAAGCTCGGCCGCCACTTGCCCCAGGATCCGGGCACCGGCCGCGCTGACCTCGATCAGGCTGCTGCGCTTTTGGAAGTCGTAGACACCCAGCGGGCTCGAAAACCGCGCCGTCGCGCCCGTGGGCAGGACATGGTTGGGCCCGGCACAGTAGTCACCCAGGCTCTCGCTGGTGTAGGCACCGAGAAATATGGCGCCGGCATGCCGCAGCAGGGGCTCCCAGCGGTGCGGCTCACTGCTGCTCACTTCCAGGTGCTCCGGGGCGACCCGGTTGCTGATGGCACAGGCCTCGTCCATGCTGCGGGTGTGCACCAGCGCGCCGCGGGCGTTGAGCGAGGCGGCAATGATCTCGCGCCGCGCCATGGCGGGCAACAAGCGGTCGATCGACGCCTGCACTGCATCAATATAGGCCGCATCCGGGCACAACAGGATGCTTTGCGCCATTTCGTCGTGTTCGGCCTGGCTGAAAAGATCCATTGCCACCCAGTCCGGCGGTGTCGATCCGTCGGCCAGGACCAGTATCTCGCTCGGCCCGGCGATCATGTCGATGCCCACAGTGCCAAACACCCGCCGCTTGGCCGCCGCCACGTACGCGTTGCCCGGGCCGGTGATCTTGTCCACCTTGGGCACGGTCTGCGTGCCGAAGGCAAGCGCTGCCACCGCCTGCGCACCACCGAGCGTGAACACCCGCGTCACGCCGGCCAGATGGGCGGCCGCGAGCACCAGCGGGTTGCGTTCCCCGGTGGCCGACTCGCGGTCGGCCGGCGCGGGGGTCGGTACGACCATGATGATCTCGCCGACCCCGGCGACCCGCGCCGGGATCGCGTTCATGAGCACCGACGAGGGATACGCGGCCTTGCCACCCGGTACGTAGATGCCGACCCGATCCAGCGGGGTCACCTTCTGGCCAAGCAGGCTGCCGTGTTCGTCGCGGTAACTCCAGCTATCGCCGCAGGCCTTTTTCTGCGCTTCGTGGTAACTGCGCACGCGCTGCGCCGCCACCTGCAAGGCATGCCGGCGAGCGGGCGCCAGGCCGTCGAAAGCCGCCTTGAGCTCGGCCTGGCTCAGCTCCAGGGCCGCTACGGACGGCGCGTGGACCCGATCGAAGCGGCGCGTGTAG
>JANOUM010000172.1:0-4124 GCA_031416855.1 Rhodoferax sp.
GGTCCGCGCACCACTGCGACGCAGGTAATGGGGCACCTGGTACGGACGCCGGGCCCCGCTTCCAGGCACTCGGCGCACCAGGGAGAAGCCGCCGCCAACCGCGTGGCGCGCATCAATGCAAACCCGCCAGGTAGGCCACCACGTCCTCGACCTGCTGCGCCGCGAGCAGCGGCGCGCCAGCCAGCGCCGAAGGGACCCGGCGCAGGCCGTCGACACGGTAGTACGATGGCATGATGGTGTCTGGGTTCAGCTGTCGCGCGTCCACGATGCGCAGCCGCAACTGCGCAGGCGACCAGCGTTGCCCCGCACCCGCCAAGTCGGGCGCCAGGTTGCCCTGGAACCGTTCCTCGGCAATCGGACCGGTGTGGCACAACAGGCACAAGCCGAGTTGGCGGTTCGCCACAATGGCCCGTCCACGCGCCGGGTCGCCGGGCGTGTCCGTCAAGGCCTCGGGCAAACCGTCACCCACAACTTTTCCGATCCGCGCCTGGCCGGCCGCATGCGCCATGGCCATACCGCCACACAGGATGGCGGCGAGCACCTGCAGCCTGTGTTTCGCCATCATCGCCCTCAGGCTTTCCCGAGTGCGTGGTTCTTCAGCGGCAGGTCGCGGATGCGTTTGCCGGTGGCCGCGAAGATCGCATTGAGCACCGCAGGCGCCGCAACCGCGATCGTCGGCTCCCCCACACCGCCCCAAAACCCGCCGGACGGCATGACGATGGTCTCGACCTTCGGCATTTCGTCCATCTTGAGCACCGGGTAGGTATGGAAGTTTTCCTGCACCATGCGACCGTCCTTCACCGTGCATTCGCCGTACAGGGCCGCCGACAGGCCGTAGGCAAACGAGCCCTCCACCTGGGCCTCGATCTGTTGCGGGTTGACCGCGTGGCCGGAATCGGTGGCCGCAACGATACGGTGGATCTTGAGTTGCCCGTCGGCGTTGACCGACACCTCGGCGCAGGCCGCCACATAACTGCCGAAACCCATGGTCTGGGCCAGGCCACGGAACACGCCGCTGGGCGCGGGCTGGCCCCAACCGACCCGCTGCGCCACGGCATCGAGCACCGCCAGATGCTTCGGGCTGTTGGCCAATAACTTGCGCCGCAGGGCCAGCGGGTCCTGCTGGGTCGCATGGGCCAGTTCGTCGATGAAACACTCCACGTAGATGGCGTTCTGGTTCAGGTTGACCCCGCGCCAGAAGCCCGCGGGCACATGCGGGTTGCGCATCGCATGGTCGATCAGTAAATGGGGGAAGGTGTAGCCGAAGGCTCCCTCGGCACCACCCTGGTTGAGGCCCTGAAAGACCACCGGATCGCGGCCATCTCGGATATTCTGGGGCGCCCGGCTGGCAAGGATCGACTGGCCGGCGATCCGCATGTGCAAGGCTGTGATGTTGCCTTGCGCGTCAATGCCGGCTCTCAGCTTGCATTGCGTGACCGGATGGAACATCCCGTGCAACATGTCTTCCTCGCGCGACCAGACCAACTTGATCGGCGTGCCCGGCATTTCCTTGGCCAGCTGGACCGCCTGCGTGATGAAGTCCGACTGTCCACGACGGCCAAAACCACCGCCCAGCAGCAGCTTGTAGACTTCGCATTTCGAGGTCGGAAGGCCGGACGCCTCGGAAGCCGCGGCCAGCGCCGCCTCGCCGTTCTGGGTTGGCGCCCAGACCTCGCAGAGTTCCGGTGTGTAACGCACGGTGGCGTTCATCGTCTCCATGGTCGCGTGGTTCTGGTGCGGGTAGGAATAAACCGCTTCAAGCTTGCGCGGCGCTGCGGCAATCGCGGCGCGCGCGTCGCCGTTCTGGTTGCCCACGATCGCCTGCGGCGCGTCCAGCGCCGTCTTGAGCACCGCAGCGAAGGCTTCGCTGGAGGCCTTGGCATGCGGGCCTTCGTCCCATTCGATGGGCAGCGCATCGAGCGCCGTCTTGGCCCGCCACCAGGTGTCGGCAATCACCGCCACCGCGCTGTCGCCGACGCGCACGACCTTCCTGATACCAGGACGCTTGTCGACGGCTGCGGCGTTGAAACTCTTGAGCCTGCCGCCGAAAACCGGGCAGTCCTTGATGGCGGCGTTGAGCATGCCGGGCAGGACCAGGTCCATACCGTACACCTGCTTGCCGGTGGTCTTGTCGACCGTGTCCAGCCGCGCCAGGCGCTTGCCAGCGAGTTTCCAGTCCCTGGGGTCCTTCAGGGCCACCGTGGCCGGCGCCGGCAGCTTGGCCGCAGCAGCCGCCAGCTTGCCGTAGGTGCTGCTGCGTGCGCTGGCGGGATGGGTCACCACACTGTTGCCGGCCCGGCAATCCGCCGCCGGCACACCCCACGCATCCGCAGCGGCCTGCACCAGCAGCATCCGGGCTGTGGCACCGCCCTTGCGGACGTAGTCGTTCGACTGACGGATGCCCTGGCTGCCGCCGGTGCTGAAGTTGCCCCAGACCCGGTTTCGCGCCAGGTTCTGGCCAGGGGTGGGAAACTCCGTGGTGACACGCGCCCAGTCGGCATCCAGTTCCTCGGCCACCAGCTGCGCCAGCCCGGTCAGCGTGCCCTGGCCCATCTCGGAGCGGGCGATACGGATCACGATGCGGTCATCCGGGTGCACCACCACCCAGGCATTGACCTCGGTGCCAGCTGCAGCGCCCTGTTGCGCCGCGGCCTCACCCACCAGGGGAATATGGAACGCGACCATCAGGCCACCGCCGGCAGCCACCGAGGTGCGCAGGAAATTGCGGCGCGAGACGCCGGATGCAGGTCGGGTACCGGTGGCCATTGGAATCACTTCGGGTTGCAGGGCCCGGCTCATGTCGTGCTCCCGTCGGCATGGCGGATCGACAGCCCGGCGGTCTTGGTGTCGCCGCCGTTGGCGACGACCTTGATCGCCGCCCGGATGCGGTTGTAGGTGCCACAACGGCAGATGTTGGTCATCGCCTCATCGATGTCGGCGTCGGTCGGCCTGGGTTTGTCCTTGAGCAACGCCACCGCCGCCATGATCATTCCGCTCTGGCAAAAGCCGCATTGCGGCACGTCCAGCGCGGCCCACGCCTTTTGCACCGGATGGGTGCCGTTGGGCGACAGGCCCTCGATCGTGATGATCTTGTCGGAAGAGCCCACCGAAGCCAGCGGCCGCACGCAACTTCGGGTTGGGATGCCGTCGATGTGCACGGTGCAGGCGCCGCACTGTGCGACACCACAACCATACTTGGTACCGGTCAGACCAAGCTGCTCGCGCAGCACCCACAATAGCGGCGTATCGTCTTCCGCCTGGAATTCGCGCACCGCGCCATTGACGTTCAGTCGTGCCATGTTCGGCTCCTCGTTGTTATGGTGCCGGACCGACTGGTACCCGGCCGACGCATCTTACGTGGCCTGCCGAAATTTTGCAGGAGGCGAACACAGCGCTCAGGCGCCGCACCAGCTCAGACCGGCCCGCGCGCGCGTCACAAGACAGCCGGCGCGGCGGCTGACGCCGAATCGCACCGACGCGTGGGGGGAGGGGAACCTGCCTTTGGCGCGGGTCCGTGAAGTGCAGGTCAATCGGACCACTGGCTGTCGCGAGTAAATGATTGGTTGTCGGAGCCAGCAAGGGAAACCGCCATGGCACTCCATCAGTCCAGCGGTCGGAAACCAAAAGGTCTCGACACCTTGTTTCCCGAGCTGAAGCGGCCGATTCCATTTTGGCCTGAAGGGGCCATACCGCGTCGTTCTGGATTGGCTGCATGGAGCCCCAGTGACCGGTCGTAGATCAGGCGCCGCGCCGGGTCCGACACGGTGCAATAGGCATCGTTTAATTCAGCCAATCGCTCACCAGACGCAACGGTACCGAAATTCTTGTCCGGGTGCAGAGACTGGGCCAGCGAGCGATAGGCGGCCTTGATGACGATCGGGCTCGCGCGCTGGCTGACTTCCAGCACGTCGTACAGGGTGCGTTCATGTGTCATGGGGTTCCTCACCTGCCAAGCGCCGCATCCGCCCATGTTGGCCGACTGGCCTGGCCTTCGTCAGTGCTATACCGAACGCACCCCGCAAACACACGACTGGTTTGTGGTCGGCATCGACAACCGCCGCAAGCGCGCCAAACTCCTTAGGCGGCGCCCCGGGAAGCCACAAAATCCTCCCAGAACCGCGCAT
>JANOUM010000173.1:0-2346 GCA_031416855.1 Rhodoferax sp.
CCTGATCGACACCTGCGAGGAAATCGGATCCCCCGGGCTGCACGAGTTTGCCCGGCGCCATCGCGACCTGCTCAAAGCCGACCTGTTGATCGGTTCCGATGGCCCACGTCTCGCCCCCCGGATGCCGACGATCTTCATGGGCACGCGTGGGGCGCTAAATTTCGACTTGATGGTCGATCTGCGCGCCGGCGGACATCACTCCGGGAATTGGGGCGGCTTGCTGGCGAACCCGGGCGTCGTGTTGTGCCATGCGATTGCCTCCATCATCGATGCCAAGGGCCACGTGTTGGTGCGCGACATTCTGCCTGACAGCATTCCCGAGTCGGTGCGACGTGCCTTGTCCGAGGTAGTGGTCGACCCGGGGGTCGACGGGCCGGAGATCGACACCTGGTGGGGCGAGCGGGGCTTGACCCAGACCGAAAAGGTGTTCGGCTGGAACACCTTCGAAGTTTTGGCCATGACCACCGGCAACCCGGAACGTCCTGTGAATGCGGTGCCGCCACGTGCCAAGGCACATTGCCAGATTCGTTTCACGGTCGACAAGGACCCCCAGGGCTTCATTCCGGCCCTGCAAAAGCACCTCGATGCGCATGGTTTTGGCGCCGTCAAGGTGGTCGGTCCCAGTCACGAAATCATGAACGCAACCCGGCTCGACCCGAGCCATGCCGCCGTGCAGTGGGCGGTTGGTTCCGTGACCCGGACCCTGGGCGTCAAACCGTCGGTGGTGCCCAATTTGGGAGGGTCCTTGCCAAACGATGTATTCACCGACATCATCGGTGTGCCGACGATCTGGGTGCCTCACTCGTACGCCAGTTGTTCGCAGCATGCACCCAACGAACATGTGCTGGACTACATCATCCGCGAGGGGCTGCAGATGATGACGGGCTTGTTCTGGGACATGGGCGAGGCGCCCCCGCAGTTTCACTGAACTGGCTGGCGTGGGACTGCCACCTTGCAGCCCTGCCGCAGGACGAGCACGCTCAGTCGACCTGCACCACGACATTGCCTGTTGACGCGCGCTGCTCCACGGCTTCATGGGCCCGTGCGATCTGGTCCAGAGGAAAGACGGCGCCGATGGCATGCTGCAGTCGACCGAGTTCGCACCAGCGGGTGATGTCCCGGATCGCTGCTGCGCGCGCCGCCGCAGGCAGGTTGAAGCCCTGGACCAGACGCAGGTTCACTCCCTTGTAGGCCAGCGGGTAATACGGAAAAAGCGGCTCGGGCACTGTGCTGCTGGAGTAGCTGGCGATGTGCCCGTTGGGCTTGATCAACTGCACGTCGATGGACAGGTTGGCACCCAGGTCCACCTCGATGATGCGGTCCACGCCCTGGGCCCGGGTGAGTTCCAGCACGCGGTGCACCACATCCTCCTGTGTGTAGAGGACGGTCTCCTGCGCGCCCGCTGCGCGTGCATGGGCCGCTTTCGCCGCGCTGCTCACCGTGGCAATGACGCGCGCGCCCGCCAGCGTCGCCAGCTGGATGGCGTAATGCGCCACACAACCAGCACCACCTTGCACCAGAATGGTTTGTCCCTTTACCGGCCCTTCGGAGAAGACCGCCCGGTGTGCGGTGCAGGCGGGAACCCCCAGGCAGGCACCCTGCGTGAAGTCGGTGCCCGCCGCCAGACGCACGACCTGTTCGGCCGGCAAGGCGCAATATTGGGCGGCCGTCCCCATGGCGCGCGACGCGTCGTAGAGCGATGTGGCGTTATAGACCCAGACCCTGGCCTTCACCAGGGCGTGATCAATGCCCTCGCCCACTGCCACAACTTCGCCAGCACCGTCCGCATGCGGCACGACGCGCGGAAACACCATCGGTGTGTTGCGCCAACCAGCGCGCATCTTGGTGTCCGAGGGATTGACGCCGGACGCATGGATCCGCACCAGCACCTCGCCCGGTCCGGCGCGCGGTACTGGGAGTTCACCCCACTGGAGCACCTCGGCGGCCGGGCCGGTGCGCTCGTACCAAGAAGCCCTCATGAACAGTGTCATTTGAATTGTTCTATTTACAGGACATAAGACGGTTGATAACATTCAACCGCACCGAAATCGTTTAATTGTCAACTTTCCAGGAGATAGTGTCATGCATCGTGTCCCAGGCCGGCGCCTATTCGTCTCTGCATTCCTGTTGGCCGCAATGGCCATGTTCGGGCATGCACCCGTGCAGGCCCAGGCGTCAGGCGACCCGATTCGCAAGATCGTCCTCATTTCCTGGCCGCAAGGCGTCAATCCCCAGGCCTACCAGGCTTCGCAGTTAATCGCCCAGAACTGGCGCCAGCTCGGCCTGGAAGTGGAGGTTCGCTCGATGCCCTGGCCGCAACACATCCAGTCGGTCTGGAACGAACGC
>JANOUM010000174.1:0-2540 GCA_031416855.1 Rhodoferax sp.
GCGATTGAACTGGCCGCCGCGCGCACACGCATGATGCAGCCGGCACGCATCCTGGAATCGCTGGACGACCGTTTCCGCCTGCTCACGGGCGGTAGCCGCCAGAAGCTGCCGCGACAGCAGACGCTGGAGGCCTCGGTGGCCTGGAGCTACGACTTGCTCGACGTCGACGAGCAGATCCTGGCCATGCGCCTTTCGGTGCTGCACAGCTTCGACCTGGAGACGGCGGAGGCGGTCGGCAGCGGCACGAGCGTTGACGCCTATGCGGTGCTGGAGTTGTTAACCCGCCTGGTGGACAAGTCATTGGTGCTGGCCGAACACGCCGACGGCGATACCCGCTATCGCTTCCTTGAAACCGTGCGTCAGTTTCTGCGAACGCGCCTGCTCGCCTCGGGCGAAGCACATGCCGTGCGCCAACGGCAACTGGCCCATTTTCTAGGCTTGGCGGAGCAACTGGCGCCGCGTCTTCCATTGGGCGACGGGCCTCGGTGTTTGGCTCGCCTGCAGTCCGAGCACGACAACCTGGACGATGCGCTGGTGTGGGCCGAATCGACCCAGGCCCGTGTCGAGATGCTGCGCCTGGTGACGGCGCTGAGCCTGTTCTACGAACTGCGCGGGCACCTGGCGCATGGTGGCCGGTGGTTCGCGCGCGCGCTGGCGCTGCCTGGCGCGGACGACGCTCGGGCAGATGTCTTGCGAGCCCGGGCCTTGTGGGGCGCCGCCCATGTGGCCTTCTATGGCGGTCACTTCGAGCGGGCCGCTGCGAGCGCCAGCAATGCCCTTGCGCTTGCGCAGTGCGTGGGCGACACCTGGGCCGAAGCGCGCGCCCTCAACACCCTGGGTGTGTTGCAGTCCCTGGCCACGCCCGTACAAGCGCGGGAGAGTCTGGCGCGAAGCATCGAGCTCGGCCGCAGCATCGGCGATGAATGGGCCGTGGCCGATGGCTGGAAGATGACCACGGTGTCGTGGTACGTGCAGCACGATGACGCAGGCGCGCGGCCGTCCATGGCAGAACTCCGTCGTGTCGGAGAGGCGCTGGGCAGCCGCTTTTTCCTGGCCTGGCACCAGGCGATGGTGGGCTATTTCGCGCGCGATCACGGTGACTACGAGCTTGCAGGCAACGCGTTCACGCTGGCATTGGCGCACTGCCGCTTTGTGGGCGACCCGTCTACCGGCGGTTTTGCCGAGTGCTGGTCGGCTGCGCTCGACGCCGACCTGGGCCGCTTTGACATCGCCCGCCAGCGCCTGCAGCGCCTGCTTGCCACGGCCGCCGCCACGGGCAGTGAGCTGGCCTTGCCGGAGTGCTTGTTCGCGATGGCCAACTTGGCCGTGGCACACGGCGACGCAGCCCAGGCGGCAGAGTTGCTGGAGCCGCAAATCGAGCCGACCTGTGCCGCCGGTGTGCCGAGCTTGGCGGCGCAATTGCTGCTGACTCTGGGCGCGGCAAGGCGTCTTCTGGGCGAGCTGGCCGCAGCGGCCGCCGCGCTGGCGCGGGCCGCCGAGCAGTCTGCGCCGCTACAGAACGCCTTTCTCGATGCTTCGATCCAGTTCCAGCGCGGCTTGCTGGCGCGCGCCGCGGGCGACGACAGCCGTGCCGAAGACCACTTGCATGCTGCGCTGGCGGTGCAGGTCGGCGCCGGGCTGCGCCCGGGCGTGATATGCACCCTGGAGGCGCTGGCCGCGCTGGCCAGCAGCGGCGACAGCCATGCCGAGTCTGCCCGCATCCTGTGTGTGGCAGCCGGCCTGCGAATGCTCATCGGCAGAGTGCGAGGCCCCTTGGAGCAGGCTGCCCACGATGCCCTGGTGGCACGCCTGCGTGAGCAGCTTGGCGAGGCTGAATTCATGGCGCAGTGGGTGTCGGCCGACAGCCTGGGCATGGCCGAGATTGTCGAGTACGTCTCACGTGCCCGCGGCCAGCGCAAGCGGCCGTTGAGCGGCTGGGCCAGCCTCACCCCCACCGAGCTTCGCGTAGTGGCCCTGGTGGCCGAAGGCCTGAGCAACCCGCAGATCGGCGAGCGCATGTTCATCGCACGCGGCACGGCCAAGATTCATGTGGCCCACATTTTCGACAAGCTCGGCGTCACCAGCCGCTCGCAGCTTGCCGCGATGGCCACCGCACGGGGCATCGACGCGCAACGGGCTTAGCCAGCGGCACGCGGCAAGCGCCGCCCATGCAAACGTCGTGCGACGCCGGACTTGGTCTGGCCTGGCACGACGAGTTGGCGTTATGGCGCCGCCTCCAGGGCTGCGATGCGAAAGCGCGCCTCGATCAGGTCGGCGTCGTCGAAGTGACTGCGGCCGACGAAGGCCGTGGCGTGGTGGCCCCATTGGCGCATCGCGCCGGCGCTGGCGATGCCCATCGGCCAGAACAGGAAGCGCTCGGCGCGTTCGCTGCCGGCGACCAGGCCGTCGGGGCCGAACACGCTGCGGCTGCGGCCGGCGGGCGTGGGCAGGGCGCGCAGCGAGTGTTCGTCGCGCAGGGTGTAGGCCGTGCCGGGGGCCGCGTCGTCAGGCGCGATGCCGACCACATAGTGCGAGGCCGA
>JANOUM010000175.1:0-2567 GCA_031416855.1 Rhodoferax sp.
AGCGCATCGCCGCGGCCCGGATCACCACCGTGCTGGTCACCCATGACGAGGCCGAGGCCCGCGTCATGGCGCGACGCGGTTTTCGTCTGCTGGGGGGGAAGCTGCAGGCACTGTGGTGATGCAGGCGGCCTGGGCGAGAGACCGTCACTGCGGGTCCGCTGGTATCCTTGTCCCAGATACCCAAAGCGGCATTTTGCATGCGGTGGCGCGGGGCTTTGCGATGGCTGCTGTGTGCTTAAATGCCACAGCAGATGGCCCGCCTGCGCCAGTGGTGTGAAGACGCGACCGAAGCGAGCAAGGACGATGGTGGGCCACGCTACCAGTTCGTGTATGTCGACCAGCAAAGTTTCGAGCGGCACAAATCGGCTTCGTTCGCTGCGCTGGTGACAAGTTTCAGGGACTACCGGAAAGAACCCACATGACACCGCTGACCGACGATGAACTTGCCGTGTTGCTTGGCGACCTGGAATCGGACCGCGTCGAGCGCAAGAGAGCGTGGTCGGGAGACGCTCCCGACAAGGTTCGGCAGGCGGTGTGCGCGTTCGCAAACGATTTGCCTGGCCACGGCGAACCGGGTGTCATCTTCATCGGTGCCAACGACGATGGCAGCATGGCGAGCACCCGTATCACTGACCAACTGCTGCTGACCCTGGCGGACATCAAGAGCGACGGGAAGATCGTGCCTCCCCCCACCATGACCGTGGCGAAACGAGTCCTGCAAGGCGCCGAGCTGGCTGTCATCTCCGTCTGGCCGGCGGATGCGCCTCCGGTGCGTTATGGCGGCCGCGTCTGGATACGCACCGGCCCGCGCCGCGGTCTGACCACGGCCCAGGACGAACGTGTGCTGAACGAGAAGCGCCGCCACCGCGATATCCCCTACGACATCCGGCCACGGCCGTCGGCGCAACTGTCCGACCTGAGCCGCACTTACTTCGAGGAGGAATACCTCCCCGGCGCCTTTGCCCCCGAGATCCTTGCCGCGAACGAACGCAGCTATGAACAGCGCCTTGCAGTTTGCCGGATGATCGCGGCCGAGGACGACCCCGTGCCCACCGTGCTGGGCCTGCTTACCTTGTCGCGCAACCCTGTGCCCTGGTTGCCGGGTGCTTATGTACAGTTCCTGCGGGTACAAGGCACCCAGTTCAGCGACCCGATCGTGGATGAAGCGGTGCTGGACGGACCGATCGCGAACATGGTCCGCCGATTGGACGAAAAGCTGGCCTCGCACAACCGCGTCAGCGTAGACATCACCTCCCAGGACCGGGAGGTCCGGCACTACCTCTACCCTCCGGTGGCATTACAGCAATTTGCGCGCAACGCCATCATGCACCGGGCCTCTGAATCCACCAACGCCCCAGTGCGGGTTTACTGGTTCGACGACCGCATCGAAATCATCAGCCCTGGCGGCCCCTACGGTGATGTCACGGTGGAGAACTTTGGCCAGCCGGGCATCGCCGACTACCGCAACCCCCACCTGGCCGAGGCCATGCGGGTACTCAATCTGGTGCAGCGTTTCGGCGTTGGTATCGCCATCGCTCAGGCCGCCCTGCGGGAAAACGGCAACCCGCCAGCCAGTTTCCAGGTCGACGCCAACTGGGTGTTTGTCCGTGTCTTTCCAGCGAAGCCCTGAGCCATGGCACGCCAAGACAAAAAATTCTACGACCTGAGCGAAGGCGAGCAGCGGATCAAGGAAGACAACAGCACGTTCCGAGGAAGGGGAGCGGTTTACGATGCGCCTGCTTCGGTGAGCTTGGCAGTGCCGGACCAACAGATAGTGAGCGAATAGATTGGCGGCGTGCCAAAGCTCGGTGTATCAGGCGTTCACCATCTCCCATGCAACCCATGCAACTCGATATCTTCGACCACAGCCGCGACACGATGCTGCGCAACGACGTTGTGCATGCGGTCGAGCGACACGATGCAATAGCGGCTGGGTCCGCATGGCAAATTCTTGTCCGGGAGTTCCCGGACGATGCATCCGCGGCGCTGCTCGGTACGCTTGTGGGCGCACTGGAACGTGTGGTTATTGCTGCGTTCATCGATCATGATGCATTGCAGCGCGCGCGCCATGCGCTGCACCATGACATCGAGCCAGCCGCGAACCGCATGCTCGGTGCGCCGAGCGCCGCCACTTGGCTGGCATCGATGTGGCGGCTGCTGGCGCAACGGGCGGCGGTGCTTGAGTTTGCACCAGACCGTGACGAGGACCACGCGGTGCCAATGTGGCTGCGCGCCGGCGACTGGGCGACAGCCGCGGAAGCGGTGGCCCGGATCGCGTCGTGGCGACACATCCCCGCTCCACTGGGCTGGATGGCCGAGTCCCGTTTGCGCCGGGACGGCCTGGACGCTGCGTTGGCGCTGCTGGCCGAACTGGCTTGGTTGTCGCCCGGGCGCCTTGACGAATTGACACAACGCGTCGCTGACCGGCGGCTGGAAAACCTGCGCAGCCGGTTCGATGCGGTTTTTGAAGGTGATGGCAATGCCAGCGACATGGCCTGGTTTCCGGCTTGGGTGTTGACCGAAAAGCCCGGCATGGCGCCGCTGCTGGATGCGGCGCAACGTGGCCT
>JANOUM010000176.1:0-4677 GCA_031416855.1 Rhodoferax sp.
CGCAGCCTCGCCGAGCAGGTGAAGATCGGCGTCTACGAAGCCGGTGGCTTCCCGCTCGAGTTCCCGGTGATGTCGCTGGGCGAGGTGCTGCTGCGCCCGACCGCCATGTTGTACCGCAACCTGGCCAGCATGGACGTCGAGGAGAGCATCCGCGGCAATCCGATCGACGGCGTGGTGCTGCTGATGGGTTGCGACAAGACCACGCCCTCGCTGATGATGGGTGCCGCCAGCGTCGACCTGCCGACCATCGGCGTCAGCGGCGGACCGATGCTCAATGGCAAGTGGCGCGGCCAGGAACTCGGTTCGGGCACCGGCGTATGGAGCATGAGCGAGCAGGTGCGCGCCGGCACCCTCAAGCTGCAGGAGTTCCTGGAGGCCGAGAGCTGCATGCACCGCAGCCACGGCCACTGCATGACCATGGGCACTGCCAGCACCATGGCCTGCATGGTCGAGGCCCTGGGCGTGGGCCTGCCCGGCAATGCCGCCTACCCGGCGGTGGATGGGCGGCGCAACGTGCTGGCACGCAACGCCGGGCGGCGCATCGTCGACATGGTCCATGAAGACCTGGTGCTGTCGCGCATCCTGACCCGCGAGGCGTTCGAGAACGCCATCCGGACGCTGGCCGCCATCGGCGGCTCGACCAATGCGGTGATCCACCTGATCGCCATGGCCGGGCGTATCGGCGTGCAGTTGTCGATCGACGATTTCGACCGCCTGGGCAGTGACATGCCCTGCCTGGTCAACCTGCAGCCTTCGGGCAAGTACCTGATGGAGGACTTCTGCTACGCCGGCGGGCTGCCCGTGGTCTTGAAGGAGATCGAACAGTCATTGCACACCGGGGCGCTGACGGCCACCGGCAAGACCATCGGCGAGAACATCGCCGCAGCGGAGAACTTCAACACCGATGTGATCCAGCCCCTGTCCCGGCCGTTCATGGACAAGGCCGGCATCGCGGTGCTGCGCGGCAACCTGGCGCCGCGTGGCGCGGTCATCAAGCCCAGCGCCGCCACCGCATCGCTGCTGGTGCACACGGGCCGCGCCGTGGTGTTCGAGAACATCGAGGAATTCCACCGGCTGATCGACGACGAGAACCTGGACGTGGATGAAAACTGCATCCTGGTGCTGAAGAACTGCGGACCCAAGGGTTACCCGGGCATGGCCGAGGTGGGCAACATGCCGCTGCCTCCCAAGGTGCTGCGCAAGGGCATCACCGACATGGTGCGCATCAGCGACGCGCGCATGAGCGGCACGGCGTACGGCACGGTGGTGCTGCACACGGCACCGGAGGCCGCCGCTGGCGGGCCGCTGGCCGTGGTGCAGAACGGCGACATGATCGAACTCGATGTGCCCAACCGCCGCCTGCACCTGCATGTGAGCGATGCCGAACTCGCGCGCCGGCTCGCTGACTGGACGGCCCCGCCGCCCCCGCTGTCCAGCGGCTACTGGAAGCTGTATGTGGACCATGTGTTGCAGGCCGACGAAGGTGTGGACCTGGACTTCCTGGTCGGCAAACGCGGCGCATTCGTTCCGCGCGACAATCACTGACACGCAGCGGCCGGACCGTCGTTGGCCGCGCATGCCAGGGGGAAGACGATGCAAGAAAAATCACTGGAAGTTGCCGCGCTGGGCGAGGCCATGGTGGAGTTCAACCAGACCGGCACCGGGCAGCCACAGTTTCTACAGGGATTTGGCGGCGATACCAGCAATGCGGCGATCGCCGCTGCACGGGCCGGTGCGCGCACCGCCTACCTGACCCGCGTCGGCGGCGATACCTTCGGCCAGATGCTGCTGCAGCTCTGGGCCCAGGAGGGCGTCAACACCAGCGGTGTGACCACGTCCGGCGCCAGCCACACCGGCGTCTATTTCGTCACCCACGGCCCGCACGGGCACGAGTTCAGCTACCGGCGCGCCGACTCTGCGGCCAGCCGCATGACGCCGCAGTGGCTGGCCGGCACTCCGTCGGACGTGATCCGCGCCTCCCGCTTTTTGCATCTGTCGGGGATTTCCATGGCGATCTCTGCGGGGGCTTGCGATACCGTTTTCGAGGCGATGGAACTGGCGCGCGAATCCGGTACGCAGGTTGTGTTCGACTCCAACCTGCGCCTCAAGCTCTGGCCGCTGGCGCGCGCGCAGGCCTGCATCCGCCAGGCCATCGCGCTGTGCGACATCTTCCTGCCCAGCCTGGACGACATGGTGGCCCTGACCGGCCTGCACGAGCCCGACCGGATTGTCGACTGGAGCCATGCCCAGGGCGCACGAACGGTGGTCCTCAAACTCGGGGCGAAAGGTGCACTGGTCAGCGACGGGCAGGTGCGCGAACATGTCGCAGGCCGGCACGTGGTGGTGCGAGACGCCACCGGCGCCGGGGATTGTTTTTGCGGCAACCTGCTGGCCCGGCTGGCCAAGGGAGACAGCCTGCTGCAGGCCACCCACTACGCCAATACCGCGGCATCCCTGGCGGTGCAGGGATTCGGGGCGGTGCAGCCGCTGCCGCGCAGCAACTCCGTGTTCGCCGTGTTATGAGCTGCCTGGTCGTGGTCCCGGCGACACAGCGCGCAGCCCGCTGCACGGCGGCGTCTGGATGAAGGCCGCAGCGTCGCCAGCCGGGCCAGCGGGCCTGCTCGCGGTGGACTGGGGCACCACGTCGCTGCGGGGCGCCCTGCTCGACGCACAAGGATCCGTGCTTGACGAGCGCTCCTTCGCCCGCGGGATCCTGAGCGTGCCGCCGGGCGGGTTCGCCGGCGTGTTCAACGACAGTTTTGGCGACTGGGCGCGTACCGGTGTGCCGGCATGCCTGGTCTCGGGCATGGCCGGCAGCAAGCAGGGCTGGGTCGAAGCGCCCTATTGCGCGTGTCCGGCGGGTTTCGCCGATCTGGCCGGCGCACTGCGCTGGGTCGACGACAACAGCCTGCCGCTGCCGGTGGCGATCGTGCCCGGCCTGCGCTGCGAATCCGACCTGCGGGCCGCGACGCTCCCCCCGATCCCGGACGTCATGCGCGGCGAGGAGGTGCAGATCTTCGGCGCCATGCGGCTGACCGGTCGCACCGATGGCCTGTTCGTGTTGCCCGGCACCCACAGCAAATGGGCCGAGGTGCAGGACGCCCGCGTGCAGCACTTCCAGACCTTCATGAGTGGCGAGTTCTACGCACTGCTGAGCCAGCATTCGCTGCTCGGGCGCTCCATCGTGGCCGATGCGCCCTTCGATGCTGCAGCCTTTGCACAGGGTGTCGCCCGCGCCCGCGCGGGTGCGGGCCTGCTGCACAACGCATTCGGCACCCGCACCCTGTCGCTGTTCGAACGCATGACTGCCCCGGCACTGGCCAGTTACCTGTCGGGCCTGGTCATCGGCGAGGAATTGCGCACGCGCCACCTGCAAGCCGGAACCGACGTGGTATTGGTCGGATCCAGCCCGCTGGTGCACAGGTACACCCAGGCCTTGTTGCAACACGGGGCCCATGCCCACGCCCTGGGCGCAGAGGCCACCTGGGCCGGGCTGCACGCGCTGGCACAACATATCGATCCCCATGACCATTGCTGACAAGTTGATTCGGTGCCTCGACTCACTCCCCTTGATCGCCATTTTGCGTGGCCTCACGCCGCCCGAGGCACCCGCCATCGGCAGCGCGCTCGTGGCTGCGGGCTTTCGCCTGCTGGAGGTACCGCTCAACTCGCCGCAGCCACTGGACAGCATTGCCCGGCTGGCGCAGGCGTTTCCCGAAGCCCTGGTGGGTGCCGGCACTGTGCTCACTGCCGGGCAGGTCCGCGACGTGCACGCCGCCGGTGGCCGGCTGGTGGTGGCGCCGAACTGCGATACCGATGTGGTGCGCGAATCAGTCCGGCTGGGCATGGCCTGCGTGCCGGGTATTGCGACGCCGACCGAGGCCTTTGCCGCTCTGGCTGCCGGCGCGCACGGGCTCAAGCTGTTCCCGGCCGAAGCGGCCTCACCCGCGGTGCTCAGGGCCATGCTGGCGGTGTTGCCCGCGGGCACGCCCGTCATACCGGTGGGCGGCATCACGCCATTGAACATGGCGGCCTGGCAGACGGCAGGCGCGCGCGGGTTCGGCATCGGATCAGCCCTGTACAAGCCGGGCAAGAGCGCGGCTGACGTGGCCGATAGCGCGGCGGAGTTCGTCGCGGCGTACCGCGGCCTGACACCGGCCTGAACCGGACCGGTTCTTGGGCGAGTCGTACCGGCGCTTGGCCTGCGCAGGTGCTTCAGAGGTAGATGCGTGGGCGGGCTCAGGCCGGCGGTCACTCGGTTCCGCGGCTGTCCCCCGTGTCGGCCTATGGCCGACGACTCCTCCTTGATGCCGCTACGCCGAGCACCCACCGGCCTGATCCTGCCAAGGTGGCAGGCGCTCCAAGTCCGAATACCAACCACGCACGTCGCCGGTGAGGCTGGGGCGGGTGGCGGAGCGAAATAAAGGAGGAGCCGGGAGCCGCAGGCGGACGGCGGGGGACATTCGCGCAGCCACCCGCCCCGGCCTCACCGGCCCGCCAATGACCCGGATATTCCAATCGGCAAGACGGTGGGAACCGTCAGCCCAGGTCGATCACATCCACCAATGGCACCCCGGCCGGGGCCTCGTAGTCGGCAAGCACCCAGGCCCGCGACAACGCAGTGGCCGCGGCCGCAAGCACCTCGCACACGAAGGCCATCGAGCGGCTGTCGAGCGC
>JANOUM010000177.1:0-5110 GCA_031416855.1 Rhodoferax sp.
TTCAACGCGCCCGACCGGCCCGCCTATTCGCTCAAGGGCCAGCAGGATTACCTGACCGTCACCGATGGCGCGGTGGAGCAGTTCGTGCGCGAGCAGATCGCAGCGCGGTTCCCGGGCGACGCCGTGCTGGGCGAGGAGGCCGGCGGCCTGCTCGAGGGCCCGCGCCTGTGGATCGTCGACCCGATCGACGGCACAGCGAATTTTGCGCGCCAGATACCGCACTTCTGCATTTCGCTCGGCCTGATGGTGGACGGGCAGATGGAGGCCGGCGCCATCTATGAGCCCATGCACGACGAGTTGTACATCGCCGAGCGCGGCAAGGGCGCCTGGTTCAACGGCAAGCCAATGCGGGTCAGCACGATTGCGGATCTGAAGGCCTCCACCGTGGAGGTGGGCTGGTCTACCCGCATCCCCGTGGACACCTACCTGGCGATGGCCGGCAAGGCGGCGCACGCGGGCTGTTCGGTGCGCCGCGCCGGTTCGGGCTCGCTGGGTCTGGCCTATGTGGCCGCCGGCCGGACCGAAGCGTATGCCGAGCCGCACATCAATGCCTGGGACGTCGCCGCCGGTCTGCTGCTGGTGAACGAAGCCGGTGGCCGCATCAATGACTTCTGGGCCCGCGATGGCCTGCGAATCGGCAATGCGGTGCTGGTCACGAATGCGGCGCTGGCGGACGCTTTCAGCGCCTTGACCGGCATCGCCCTGAGCGGCTGAGTCCCGGGTCGTTCCTGCGCGACAGGAACGCCGCCGGCACGCCGTCAGTCGCTCAACAGCACCACGTCTTCCTCGACGAAGGCCAACGCCACCGACGCGCCCGCCGCCACCGGGTGGTCGGTGTCAGGTGAGGTGACGAACAATTCACCGAGGGGGGTCTGCACCCGATACTCCATCTGCTCACCGACGTAGGTGGCCTTCTGGATCGTGGCCTCCAGCGCGTGCGGGCTGCCGGCAGCCAGCAGTCTGACCCGGTTGGGCCGCACCGCCACATGGCGCTGGCTGGCGGTGCCGGCACACTGGTTGGTCTGGAGCGTCAGCCCGCCCAGGCGCACCGTGGCCTGTTCGCCCTGGATCGACGCGACTTCACACGGCAGCACGTTGGCGCCGCCGATGAAGTCGGCGACGAACCGCGTGCCAGGCCGGTCGTGCAACTCGCGCGGACTGCCCTTCTGTGCGATCGTGGCGTTGTTCATCACCACCACCGTGTCGGACACCGCCAGCGCCTCTTCCTGGTCATGGGTGACATACACCACCGTCAGGCCGAGCGACTGCTGCAGATCGCGGATCTCCTGGCGCACATAGCGTCGCAGCTTGGCGTCGAGGTTCGACAACGGTTCGTCGAACAGCAGCACCCGGGGTTCGAGCACGATCGCGCGCGCCACCGCCACGCGTTGCTGCTGGCCGCCGGAGAGTTCGTTCGGATACCGTGCACTGCGCGCACCGAGGCCGAGCTGCTGGAGCACATCGTGTGACTTGGCCGCGACCACTTCCTTGGAAAACCCCGAAACCTGCAGTCCGTAAGACACGTTTTGCAGCACCGTCATGTGTGGAAACAGCGCGTAGGACTGGAACACCATGGACACGTCGCGCGCGGTCGCCGGCAATTTGGTGACATCTTCGTCGCCGATCAGGATGCGGCCGCTACTGGCCATCTCGAGGCCGGCGATCATGCGCAGCGTGGTGGTCTTGCCGCAGCCCGACGGCCCCAGCAACGTCACCAGCGTACCGGCGGGGAAGTCCAGCGAGATCTGGTCCACCGCCGTCACGTTGCTTCCGTAGCGCTTGGTGACCTTGTCGAAGACGACGCGCGCCGGCCCCTTGCGATTCGATGTGTTCATGCGCCTCCTGCGAGCATTGAAGAGTCCTGGCCCATGCCGCGCCGCCCCAGACGCCGGTGGCCCACGATCCACTGGAACAGCCCGATGGCCGCCAGCATCACCACGATCAGCACCGTGGAATAGGCAATCGCCACACCGTACTCGTTGTTCTCGACCCGCCCGATGATGTAGCTGGTGGCCATGTCGTGTTGGGCACTGACCAGAAAGATCACCGCACTGATGGCGGTCATGGTGCGCACAAAGCTGTAGACCAGCGCCGACAGGATGGCCGGGCGAATCAGCGGCAGCGTAATGCGCCGGAAGGTGGTCCAGGAGCTGGCGCCCAGCGTCAGGGATGCCTCGTCCAGGCTCTTGTCGATCTGCGACAGGGAGGCGATGCCGGAGCGCACACCCACCGGCATGTTGCGGAACACGAAACAGATCACCAGGATCGCGGCTGTGCCGGTGAGCTCGATCGGTGGCACGTTGAAGGCGATGATGTAGCTCACACCAATCACGGTACCGGGAATCGCGAAGCTGAGCATGGTACCGAACTCGAACAACTGCTTGCCGTGGAAGGTCTGGCGGGTCAGCAGCCAGGCGGTGATCAGCCCGATCGCGGCGGTGAGTGGCGCGGAAATGCTGGCGATCTGCAGCGTGGTCCAGAAACTGTTCCAGGCCGAGCCCTGCCAGCGCAGGCCGAACTCGCCAAATGCGATCGAGAAGCCGGTGAGGTAGTGCTTGAAAGTGAGGGTGTTGTCACGGCCCCACAACTGCACGAAACTGCCGTACACGATCATCAGGTACACCACCACGGTGAACACCAGCCACACGGCGGTCACCACCAGCACCGGAATGGCAATGCGCCGCGGCAGCGGCGGGTGCAAGCCGCCATCGCCCTTGCCGCTGACCGAGGTGTAGCTACGCCTACCGAGCCAGCGCTGCTGCAGGTAGAACGCGCCGATGGTGAATGCCAGCAGGATGATGGCCAGCGTCGCCGCCTGGCCCTGGTCGTTCTGCGACCCCACGACCGAGAAGAAAATCTCGGTCGACAACACATTGAAATTGCCGCCGAGCACCAGCGGGTTGCCGAAATCGGCCATGCTTTCGATGAAGCCCAGCAGGAAAGCATTGGCCAGCCCCGGGCGCATCAGCGGCCAGGTGACGGAACGAAACGTCTCCCATGCCCCGGCGCGCAAGGTCTGCGCGGCCTCTTCCAGCGACGGACTGATAGCCTCGACGACACCGATCAGCACCAGGAACGCGATCGGCGTGAAAGACAGCAACTGCGCGATCAGCACGCCCGAGAACCCATACACCCAGCGCGTCGGCTCGACGCCGAGTTGCGCCGCCACAAACTGGGTCACATTGCCCGACAGGCCAAACAGCAGGATGAGGGCCAGACCAATCACGAACGGGGGCGTGATGATGGGCAACAGCGACAAGGACTTGACCAGGCCGCGGAACCTGACGCCGGTGCGGGTCAGCACCAGCGCAAACGCCAGGCCCAGCAGCGTCGACAACAGGCCGACCGTGACAGCCAGCACCAGGGTGTTCCAGGCCACGCCACAACCGGCACCGGTGGTCAGGCAGGTCAGGCGCCAGATCTTCGGATCGGTAAGGCGCGTCACAAAGGGCACGATCGACCAGCCGCCGTCGTCGGCCCGAAACGGGATCACCAGCATCTGCAGCACCGGCATGCCGATGAACAACAGCGTGAGGGCAATCACCAGGCCCAGCGACCCGGCCACGAACGCATCTCCGGCGACCAGCCCGCGCAGCGCCAGGCCGCGGGTCAAGAGGAACAGGAAACTCAGGCCGGTGACCAATGCGCCGTATCCCATGCCGAACTGGCGCTGCTCAGACTCCCCCAGCCACTGGTTCAGCCAGGCGGCGTTCCAGCCCCGCAAGCCAAACAGGAAGCCCTGGGCCAGCAGGTAGGCGATGCCGGCCACACCCAGCACCGTGAGCAGACGCCCTAACGTGGATGCAGGGAGCCGGCGCAGCACCGTCACCAGCACTGCCAATGCCACCAGACCCACCGGCAGCAGCCACAGGCTGGCCCCTTTGCCCCACAAAAACAGGGCTGGAGCCGACTGGGCGGCCCATGGGTACCCGCCCCACAACCACTTGAGGCTCCAGAAACCATCTTCGATGGCGTACCAGGGAAGCACGGCAATCGCGGCCAGCGCGCACAGCGCGATCGCCAGAGCCTGGGTGTCCAGGCGGTTGTTCCGCACGAAACGCAAACCGGTTAGCGCAAGCGTCAGCAGGCGGGGTGCTCAGCGTGCCAACGAACCAATCTCGTCATCCCATTTCTTGAGCAGACGCCGACGCTCGGCAGCCGAACCGTACTTGACGAAGTCGTAGTCGATCAGCTTGATCTTGGCCAGGTCAGGCGCCTTGGGCGAGCTCTTGGCGGCCTTGTTGGACATGACCTGGAAGGACTTGACGTCCTTGGCCTTGTTCTGGAATTCCGCCGTCAAGGCGAACTCATAGAACTTCTTGGCGTTGTCCAGGTTGCGCGAGCCCTTGACGATGCTCATCGAGCCGATCTCGTAACCCGTGCCCTCGCAGGGCACGACCGTCTTGATCGGAAAACCGGCCTCAGCCACCGCCACGGAGTCATGCGCGAAGACGATTCCGATGACGGTCTCACCCGCCCCTGCGGCCTTGATCGGAGCCGAACCCGACTTGGTGTACTGGTTGATGTTGGCGTGCAGCGCCTTCATGTAGTCGAACGCCTCTTTCTCGCCGAACAGCTGGACCAGCGTGGCGAGCATGGTGTACGCGGTGCCCGACGAGTTGGGGTTGGCGACCTGGATCTTGCCCTTGTAGACCGGCTTGACCAGGTCCTTCCAGCAGGCCGGCACCGGCAGGCCCTGCTTCTTGAGCAGTTCTTCGTTGTAGCCGTATCCGAGAGCGCCGGAGTAGATGCCCACGGTGCGCACCTTGGACGCCACCGCCTGGCGATTGGCCCAGTCGTGCAGCTGGTCGCGCATTGGCGACACATAGGCCTGCGTCAGGCCCTCCTCGGCGGCCTGCAGGTGCGGGTCGCCGGTGCCGCCCCACCAGATGTCGCCCTTGGGGTTGGACGACTCGGCCTTGACCTGGGCATAGGTTTCGCCCGAGCTCTTGCGTGTCATGTCGACCGAGATGCCGGTCTTCTTTTCGAATTCGGTCTTGGCCTGCTGACACCAGGCTTCGTCGGAGCTGCAGTACAACGTCAATTTGCCCTGACCAAACGATGGTCCTGCCACCAGGCCCAACACCAGAGCCAACAAACCGGAAAAAGT
>JANOUM010000178.1:0-1665 GCA_031416855.1 Rhodoferax sp.
CGTGGGGGTGGTGGGCTTCGGGCGTATCGGGCGCGAGGTCGTGGGGCGCCTGCGCGCGTTCAAGTGCCGCGTGCTGGTGCACGACCCGGTGGTCGCGCCGGCCACGATTGCCGCTTCTGGGGCGGACGCCACGCCGCTGCACGAACTGCTGGCAGTGTCGGACATCGTGACGCTGCATTGCCCGTCCGGGCCCACAACGCGCAAAATGATTGGGGCCCAAACCCTGGCCACCATGAAGCGCGGGGCCTTGCTGGTCAATGTCGCCCGTGGCGACCTGGTGGACACCGATGCGCTGGTGGCCGCCCTGCAGAGCGGGCAACTCGGCGCGGCCGCGTTGGACGTATTCGACCCCGAGCCTCTGCCAGCCGACCATCCGCTGCGCAGTCTGCCCAATGTGATCATCGCACCGCATATCGCGTCGGTCAGCCCGACCGCGGTGCGCGCGCTGCGCGAAGGAGCCGCGCAGCGCGCGCTGCAGGCCGCGCTGGGCGAGTTGCCGCCCAACGTGGTCAACGGTGTGACGCAGGTGCGCCGAGTGGGATAGACCGTGAAGAAAAACACAAGCAGGCCATCGGCAACGGCGTCAGACAGTGCCGATGAGGCGGCCGAACAACAAGCGGCGCTGGCATGCCTACAGCCGCAATTGCTCACGCGCGAGCATGGGCCTCTGTACCGGCAGCTTGCAACTCGCCTGCGTGCGCCGATAGACACGGGCGTGCTGCCCCCCGGCAGTGCGCTGCCGCGCGAGGCCGACCTGGTCAGCCTGTTCGGCGTCAGCCTGATCACGGTGCGCCAGGCGCTGCGCGAACTCGAGGGCGCGGGCCTGATCAAGAAGCGCACCGCCAAACCGGCGATCGTGGCGACACCGCCGGCGCGCAACAAACCGCTGGAGTTTCAGAGTTTTACCGCCATCGCGGCTTCCAGCGTGGACCGGCGACTGGTGATTAAAAGCTACCGAAAGGAGCGCTCGGCGCTGGCCTGCGAGGCGTTCGGCCTCAAGCCCGACACCGCCTGTTATTGCCTGCGCGCAGTGCTGCTGGTGAGTGACCGGCCGATCACCCAGACCACGTTCTATTTCCCGCCCGCCATCGGTAGCCGCCTGCAACGGGCCGACTTCGACGACGTGGTGGTGTTTCGCGCCGTTCAGCGGCATCTGGGCATCAAGCTGTCGCGTGCCCAGATCCGGGTGCGCGCCGAGATTGCCGACGAGACCTTGGCGCGTGTTCTGCGTTACGACCCCGGCGGGCCGATCCTGGCCACCGAGATGCTGTACTTTTCGACCACCGGTGAGCCGGTGGAACTGACCGTGTCGAAAAACCGCGGCGACCAATTCAGCATCAGCTACGACGCGCCGAACGACCTGCTGGAACCAGCCATCGAGAGCACCGGTCCGTGAAGATCCAGCGCATCGAAACCATCCGGTGCGCCGCGCATCCGAACCTGCTGTGGTTGCAGCTGCACACCGACGACGGCCTGGTGGGCCTGGGCGAGACCTTCTACATTCCGGGGGCGGTGGAGGCGGTACTACACGATTTCGCGGCGCCGATGCTGCTCGGCCAGTCCGCGTTCGACCGCGAGCGGCACTGGCAGGCGCTGTTCTCGTACGCGAATTTTTTCGGCTTCGCCGGTGCCGAGATGCGCGCAGTGTCGGCAATCGATCTCGCG
>JANOUM010000179.1:0-1986 GCA_031416855.1 Rhodoferax sp.
TGACGCGGTGCTCGACCTGCAAGGCCTGCTCAAGAGCGCGCTGTGGGGCCTGCAGGCGCGCGGGCCGCTGCTGGGCTACGACGCGGCCAGCATCCGCGAGCCGGTGGCCTCGTTGTTCTACCGCCGCAAGGCGGCCGTGCCGCGCCAGCTGCAGGCGGTAGAGCGCAACCGCCGGCTGGTCGCGGCGCACTTGGGGTATGCGATGCCCGACGGTCCAGCCGATTTCGGCATCGCGCCGCCGGCCGGGACGTGGGCCGCGTCCGGGCCGAGCGCGGCGCTGATCCCCTGCGCCAGCCGGCCCGACAAGCTGTGGCCCGAGGTCGACTGGATCGCGCTGGGCCAGCGTTTGCAAGGGGCCGGGTTGACGCCGGTGGTGGTCTGGGGCAACACCGACGAGCACCAGCGTGCGCAGCGCATCGCCGACGGTTGCGGTGGCCTGGTGCCGCCATTCCTGTCGGTGGCCAACACCGCTGCGCTGCTGGGCGCCGCGCGGCAGATCGTCGGGCTGGACACCGGTTTTTCGCACCTCGGCGCCGCGTTCGGCGCCCCCACCATCGGCATCTATTGCGACCATGAACCCGGCCTGGCCGGCATCACCGGGCCCGGCCGCGTCGCCAGCCTGGGTGGCAAGGGGCAGCGGCCGACGCTGGCGGCGGTGATGGCGCAACTCGAACGGCACCTGGCCGAACCTTAGTCGAAGCCCAGGCGGGGCAGACGCCGGGCCGCTCGCCAGCGGCCCCGCCACTCCCTCCCCGATAAGCTCGGATTTCCCGGACGCGCAGGTGCGGCCCGGGCTCCGGGAATCCAACCTTGGGTGGTGATCGGACAAGGTCTTCGGCTCGTGATGAAGCAGCGCGTGCACGCTCCGAACCCGGACTGAAGCAAAAGAAGCGAGCCTTCTACAATCACTTCGCTTAGCGGCACCCTCAAGAAAATGAAAGCCGTATCTCTCTTCTCAGGCTGTGGTGGCAGCGACGCCGGTGTGATCGCGGCGGGCTTTGATGTGGTCATGGCCAATGACAAGCTGGCCTATGCGCGCGATGTATATGAAGCCAACCACCCGGTGACCGACTACCGGCTATGCAACGTGACCATGATCGCCAATTTTCCAGCTGTCGAGTTGCTGGTGGGGTGCTACCCATGCCAGGGCTTCAGCCAGGGCGGGGTTCGTGACCCAAAGCGCAAGATCAACACCTTGTACCTGGAGTTTTCCCGGGCACTGGTCCAGATTAAGCCCAAGGCTTTCATCGTGGAAAACGTGTCTGGCATGGTGCGGAGCAACTACCGCCACTTGCTCGACGACCAGTTGCGCGTGTTTACCGAAGCTGGCTACCGGGTGAAGGCGCAGGTGCTCAACGCAGCCCACTACGGCGTGGCGCAGGACCGAAAGCGCATCTTCATCGTGGGCCTGCGCGATGACTTGGGCCTGGACTACGAGTTTCCTGCCCCCACCCACGGCATGGCCGAGATGCCGCAGATGAGCATTGGTCAGGCGCTGGCGGGTATGCCCGAGTGGCCGGACGGCGAGTTCTATGCGCGCTCGTTTCATTGGTACTACCTGTCGCGCAATCGACGCCGCGGCTGGGACGAGGTGAGCAAGACCATCGTGGCCAACCCGCGCCACATGCCGCTGCACCCGATGAGCCCCAGCCTGGTGAAGCGCGAGCACAACGTGTGGGAATTCGAGACCGATGGCCCTGCCCGGCGCTTCAGCTACCGGGAGGCAGCCCGGCTGCAGGGCTTTGCGCCGGGTCTGGTGTTCCCCGACACCGAGGCGGGCAGCCTGGACATGCGCTATAAGGTGGTGGGCAATGCGGTGCCGCCGCCGCTTTTCGAGGCTGTTGCGCGGGCATTGCCCAATGTCTGGAGCTAGTAGTTCGTTTCACCAAAGGCATTACGAAATGAAATCGATGGATTTTTTCGCCAGGCTAGGCGTAGACCCGCAGTCGCACTGCCAGTGCGGCAAGGGGATGCAACGACGCATGG
>JANOUM010000180.1:0-3519 GCA_031416855.1 Rhodoferax sp.
TGAGGATTGGAGAATCCATGTTGAAGTAGGCCTGCTGGTGGTTGCCCCAGTAGGGCCACTGGGTGCTGTCCACCTCCAGTTGCGGCAGCTTCCTGAAGCGCTCCACATCGGACAGCGGAATCACCGCGTTGCCCAGGTCGATCGTGCCCGCCTCCAGGGCGGCGGCGCGGGCCACGGCATCGGGAATGAAACGCACCACGACACGGTCCAGATAGGGCTTCGGCTTGTCCCAGTAGTTGGGGTTGCGGTCCAGGATGGCATGGCTGCCCTGCTGCCACTCCTTGAACGTGAACGGCCCGGTGCCGATCGGCGCGCTGTTGTACTTGTTGGTGGCGATGTCGGTGCCGTCATACAGGTGTTTTGGCACCATCGGGGATTCGGCGGAGGCCAACGCGGTGAGCAGGAACGGCGCGGGCTTGTTCAGGATGATGATGGCGGTATGTGCATCGGGCGTCCTGACCTCGGTCACGTTGGCGAAGGTGCTGCGGCCGCGCGGATGCACCTGCTTGAGCGTAAGGATGGAAAACGCCACATCGGCGGAGGTGAAATCTTTGCCGTCGTGCCACTTGACGCCCCGGCGCAGCTCAAAGCGGTACTGCAGGCCGTCCTTGCTCAGGCTCCATGCAGTGGCCAGCAAGGCCTTGGGCTTGAGGTCGTAGTCGTAGGTCAGCAGGCCCTCGACCACCTTGGGCCCGATGTCGCTGTTGCCGCCGGCCGATGTGGTCAGGGGGATCAGCGAGGTCGGGATGGGGTTGACCACCCAGTTCAGCGTACCGCCATGGCGCGCCTGGGCGTGAACGACGGCTACAGCCAGTGCGCCCAGGGTCAAGGCGACGACCAGCTTCTTCATTCTCGTCATTTCTGCAGCTCCAAAAGTGAAGTGGGGATTAAATTACCTATACAAATATCGCGCAAAAATGCTTATCGCACATCCATTGGGCGGACCGGCGTTTCAACCGCATGCGCGCAAGTGTCGCAGCTTGGGACAGCCCTCGAACTGCGGGAAAACCCTTGCCCTCCCTACCGCATGGCCGGCACATGACCCCACCCGACTACCCCGCAGCGTTCGCCGCGGTCGCCAATCTGACATGATCGTGGGCCTGGCGCGGCACCACGGCCGCACCGCCCCTCGTCCGAAGGCCCGATGCATTCCCGTTTTCTGAAAACCGCCCTGGTCCTGGGGCTGCTAACGGCCATCGGCCCTTTCGCGATCGACATGTACTTGCCGGCTCTGCCCTCGATCGGCAGCAGCCTGGGCGCAACGGTCGGCGCGGTGCAGGCCAGCCTGATGGCGTTTTTCATCGCGCTCGGCCTGGGCCAGGTCGTCTACGGCCCCGTGTCGGACCAGTTCGGGCGCAAGGCGCCGCTGTATTTCGGCCTGGTGCTGTTTGCCCTCGCCAGTGCGGGTTGCGCACTCGCGCCCGACATCCAGACCCTGGTGGCGCTGCGTTTCGTGCAGGGTCTGGGCGCCAGCGCCACCATGGTGGTACCGCGGGCCATTGTGCGCGACTTGCACACCGGCATCGATGCCGCACGGCTGGTATCGATGCTGATGCTGGTGTTCAGTGTCTCGCCGATCCTCGCGCCCCTGGCTGGCAGCCTGCTGATCGAATGGATCGGCTGGCGCAGCGTGTTCTGGGCCGTGACTGCCATTGCCGTGTTTTCGCTACTGTTGCTGGCATTCGGTCTGCCTGAGACACGGCCGCCGTCACGACGCCTGCACAGCAGCGTGCGCAGTGCACTGGCGGGCTACGGCGTGCTGCTGCGCGACCGCCAGTTCCTGGGCCTGGTGTTCATCGGCGCCTTCGGCGTGTCCAGCTTTTTCGCCTACCTGGCCAATTCGCCATTCGTATTGATCGACCACTACGGACTGACGCCGCGCCAGTATGGGCTGGCTTTTGCCGTCAACGCGGCAGCGTTCATTGGTGCGTCGCAATTCACCGCCGTACTGGCCGGGCGCTGGGGCCTGGTGCGGGTGGTGCGGTTTGCCGCCACCGGGTATGCGGTGGTCATGGTGGCATTGCTTCTGGTGTCCCTGCTGGGTGTGGACCGGCTTGATGTGCTGATCCTCATGCTGCTGGCAGGCTTTGGTTTCCTCGGCCTGGTGCTGCCCACCACCGCCGTGCTGGCGCTGGAGGCGCATGGCGCGATTGCCGGCACGGCCTCGGCGCTGATGGGTACGCTGCAGTTCGTCACCGGGGCAGCGGTGATGGCCGGTGTGGGCCTGTTTGTCGACACCACCGCCCTGCCCATGGTGGCAGGCATCGCCTGCTGTGCGTTGCTGACCTGGTTCCTCGCGCGCCTGACCCTGGGCTCCGGCGCAGTCCCCACCACCCCCCACCCAAGACCACCATGACCCCACAAGAACTGCTGGCCCACCATGACAACGCACGGCTCTGGGCGGCTGCGCCTGCCGCACCGCCAGCGACCGACGTGGCTGACGCGTACCGGCAGCAACTGGCCGTACGGCAGCTGCGCCTGGACCGCGGAGAGAGCCCGCGCGGCTTCAAGATCGGCTTCACCAACCGCAGCATCTGGCCGCGCTATAACGTGTACGCGCCGATCTGGGGCACCGTGTGGAATACCACGCTCGGGTTTTGCGACGGCCAGGGACAACTGTCGCTGGCGGGCACCTGCCAGCCGCGCATCGAACCCGAAACCGTCTTCGGCATGCGCGCCACACCGGCGCCACGGGCGTCGCTCGAGGACCTGTGGGACGCCATCGACTGGGTGGCGCCCGGCTTCGAGGTAGTGCAATCGCATCGGCCCGACTGGAAGTTCAGCATTCCCGATACCGTGGCCGATGGGGGGCTGCATGCGCGGCTTCTGGTGGGGCGCAGGATCCCGCTGCGCGAACTGTCGGCAAGCGCCGTTGACCTCGACCGTGTGCTCGCCGGCGCAGCGGTCGCGCTGGAGAAAAACGGCATTGTGGTGGAGCGCGGCGTTGGCTCCAACGTGCTCGACAGCCCGCTGCGGGCACTGCACCACTTCGTGCAGGAGCTGCGCCAGTGCCACGGTGCACCGGACTTGTCGCCAGGTGACGTGGTCACCACCGGCACCTGGACCGATGCCTGGCCCGTCGCGCCGGGCGAGCACTGGACGGCGCGTTTCAGCCCGCCACTGGCGACCCTGCAGGTGCAGCTGTTGTAGTCGGCCTGGGCCAGGCGCGCATGTCACGCGGGCGCAGCAGTCGGCGCCCTGCGTGGATGCGCCAGAATGCGCTACAAGCCTGCGCCGGCATGTGGCCAGGCCCCCTAGACGATCAACGAGGAGACAAACGATGCGGATTTTTGCGGCTTCAATTGGCACCGAGACCAACACCTTCGCGCCCATCCCCACGGCGCTGGAGAGTTTTCACGATGCGTTCTACGCGCCGCCCGGGCAACATCCGGCAGACCCGACGCTGTGCACCGCACCGCTGTGGGTCGCCCGACGGCGTGCGAAAGCCGAGGGATGGACCCTGATCGAGGGCTCCTGCTCCTGGGCCGAGCCCGCAGGACTGGTTTCACGCGCTGCCTA